>DMAP01000414.1 GCA_003446975.1 Clostridiales bacterium
TTTCTCACAATTACATATAAAGGTCAAATAAAATTCACTTGAGAGTTATTGGCAAATCAATTGAATGTCATACTGCCTTTTACAATATAATTGACATTCTCGCATATATTGGTGGCATGGTCGGCAATCCTCTCCAGGTATCTACCGATAAACAGCAAATCGATCACCTGGTCCATGACACTGGCGTCCTTGCTGAGAATGGTAAGCAGTTCCATGTAGATTTTTTCGTAGAGGTCGTCCACCACATCGTCCATATCGAAAACCTCTTTGGCCAGCGCTGTGTCTTCCTTAACATAGGAATCAAGGGAGAGTCTAATCATATCCTTGCTGATTTCTGCCATTTTAGGAATGTCCACCAGTGGCTTTATGAACTTGTCCTTGCCGATTTTTATAACGATTTCAGCTATGTTTTCGCTATAATCACCTACCCGTTCAAGGTCACTGATCATTTTAATGATGCCGATAATTCTTCTTAGATCTTTCGCAATAGGCTGCTGCAATGCTATTAGCTGAATGCACTTGTCCTCAAGCTCAAGCTCCACTCTGTCTATCTCGTTTTCAAACGCGATGACCTCCAAGGCCAACTCGTAATCCTTCTCCAACAGAGCCTTGATTGTCATGTCAAGAATCTTTTCAGCCATGGCTCCCATATTCAAAATATCCTGATTCAAACTCATCAATTGCTCGTCATAGTTTTGTCTCATAGTTACCCTCCATCAACCGAATCTACCGGTTACATAATCCTCTGTTTTCTTGTGTTGGGGATTAGAAAAAATCTTTTTGGTGTCATCAAACTCCAGTAATTCACCCGTTAAAAAGAATGCCGTCTTGTCTGATATTCTTGCGGCTTGTTGCATTGAATGGGTTACAATCACTATGGTATAGTCCTTTTTTAATTCTAACACAAGATCTTCGATTTTACCAGTAGCAATCGGGTCCAGGGCTGATGTAGGCTCATCCATCAATAAAACATCCGGATTCACAGCCAATGCCCTTGCGATGCACAGTCTCTGTTGTTGCCCACCTGAAAGCCCCAAAGCGTTTTTCTTAAGCCTGTCCTTGACCTCATCCCAGAGAGCGGCTCTCTTAAGACTGGTTTCAGCGATTTCCATCAGAAGATTCTTATCCTTGATACCATGAATCTTGGGCCCGAACACCACATTCTCGTAGATCGACTTGGGAAAAGGATTAGGCTTTTGAAAAACCATTCCCACCTTGGTCCTTAGTTCCTCAACAGAAATAACTTTGTCAAAAATATTTTGTTGATGATACAGGATTTCTCCGGTGATCCTGACAGAAGGTATATTCTCAACCATACGGTTAAGGGTCTTTATGAAGGTTGATTTGCCGCAACCGGAAGGTCCGATGATAGCCGTAACCCTATTTTTTTCCATTCCTATATTAATATCTCTCAAAGCTTGTTCCTGGTCATACCAAAGATTCAATCCCTTGACGTTGAACACCAATTTGTCTGTTGTATTGATTTTATTTGTCAACTCAATCTCCCCCATTAAAATTTCACCTCGAACTTGTTTCTGATAACAATAGCAACTGAGTTCATAATAAACAGTATCAGTAGTAAAACTACGATTGTCGCCGCTGCCAGATTTGCATATTCAGCAGTCAAAACCGTGTCCAATGTCCAGTAGTAAATCTGAATCGGCAACGCGGTAAAGTTATCCATGACACTTGATGGCACTCTCAAAAGCAATGCGGGTATTCCCAACACCACCAAAGGTGCCGTCTCCCCTATAGCTCTGGATAAAGACAGAATAGCGCCCGTCAGTATTCCTGGAAGCGCAACCGGCAGCACCACCCTCCTAACAGTTGTCCATTTATCAGCTCCCATCGCATAGGAAGCCTCTCGGAGATAGCCGGGAACGGCTTTGATCGCTTCTTGGCTGGAAACAACCACAATGGGCAGTACCAGCAATGACATGGTCAATCCACCAGCCAATATGCTTGAACCCAGATTGAACAGCCGGCTAAAAACCGCCAATCCCAAAAGCCCAAATATGACTGAGGGAACGCTGGCAAGATTGGATATATTGACTTTTATAAACATTTGAATCCTACCCTTTTTAGCGTATTCTTCCAAATAGATGGCAGTGGAAACACCAAGAATCATTGTTACTGGCACCACGATTGACATGAGCCAGACAGATCCCACTATAACGCCATAGATTCCTGCCTTCTCAGGGAAAATGGACAGATTGCCTGTTAAAAATTTTATATTGAGCCATCCAATGCTGTCCGCAATAATCCTATAGAACAATATGCCCAAAACCAACAAGGCAAACAGGACAGACATCGAAAACACATTTTTAAACAGATCATTCAAAAACAACCTTTTCTTCAATCTCTTTTTATCTGATTCTATCTTCAGTATTTTTTTGACTTCTTTATCTTTCATGTTCGCCACTTCTTTAGGTTTAATGGATTCGATTTGATAATTCATATTAGTATTCCTCCCTATATTTGCGAGAAATGTATTGGGCAATCAGATTCATAACCAGTGTAAATAACAGTAGAATCAAACCCACAGCATATAGGCTATAATATCCTGTTGTGCCGCTACCAGCATCTCCGCTGGTAAATTCAACAATATATGAGGTCATTGTCTGCATTGACTTAGTGATATCAAAAGTAAATGCCTTTGAACTGCCGCTGGCTATGGTGACTATCATGGTCTCCCCTATGGCTCTTGAAATAGCCAAAACAAATGAAGCGATAATACCGGATATAGCTGATGGAATAACGACCTTGATGGCGACTTCAAGCTTGGTTGATCCCAATGCCAAGGATCCTTCCTTCAGGATTTCCGGCACCGCGTTCATAGCATCCTCAGACAAAGAGGCCACCAATGGAATAATCATAATTCCCATGACAATGCCGGGACTCAAGGCATTCTTGGATTCAAGAGCAGGTATCAGGCTCATCAGCAAGGGTGTCACAAAGGTATAGGCAAAGAATCCATAAACAATGGTAGGAATCCCTGCAAGCACCTCAAGTATGGGCTTGACTGTCTTTCTGACTCTTTGAGATGCAAACTGGCTCAGATACAATGCGGCTGTCAATCCAAGTGGTATTGCGACCAGCATTGCAATAACGGTGATAATGATGGTTCCGTTGATTAGTGGCAATATACCAAAGGACGGATCCACTGCTCTTAGAGGTGCCAGTCTGGTGCTGAAAACATCCGCTATTCTTACAGCGCTGAAAAACTTGTAGGCATCTGTAACCAACGTGATTATGATTCCGACAGTAGTTAGAACCGAAACCGAAGCCATAACAAAAAAAAACACAGGCATTAATTTATTGACGATGTCTTTTTTGTTTCTTATATTGTTTTGGATCATTTCTCTCACGTTTATGTCTCGTTCACTCATTTTTAATCACTTCCTTATATAAACTTCAAACGACCTAAGATGAGAAGCCCCAATGCTTCCCATCTTAAGCCATTTATTGAAATTGAGGGTTTTATTTTATTGCTTCCAATACTGACATATACTCAGCATATACTTCAGCGGGAAGAGGTGCGAATCCGTTTTCCCCAGCAAGCTTGGCAGCGCCTTCTTCAGAGACAACATACTTGGCATAGTCAAGCACCTGTGGTTTTTCTTTTGCATATCTCAGGTTCACGTATGTGAACACCGGTCTTGTAAATCCTGCATATGGCAGATCTTCACCTATTGTTGCCAATGTAGGTTCAACTGGTCCATTACCAAAGTCTACCTTTACAGCTTGAATCTTATCTTGATTGTTGACATAGTATCCAAATCCGAAGAATGCTATGGCATTTTTATCTTTTGATACAAGATCCACCAATGTTGAGTATTCTTGCTGTAGATTGGCCGTTGCCACCATATCTTGTTTTTTCAGAATAACTTCATAGAAGAACTCATAGGTTCCGTGATTTTCATTAGGTCCGAAGAATTTAACTTCTTCACTTGGCCACTCAGGTCTGATATCTGACCATAGTACCTTGTCGTCTGCTTTTATAGCCTTTGAAAGATACATGTTGACTATTTCATCTCTTGTCATTTCTGTTGCCCAGGTATTGTCTTTATTGATAACTATCGTCAAACCATCCAATGCAATTTTGATTTCCAAAACTTCGGCATCATAGTCGTAGCCGTTTTTCTCAAGCTCTTCTTTTTCTTCTGTCTTGATTGCCCTTGAAGCATCTACCAAGTCCAGTTCCCCTGGAATGAACTTTTTGAAGCCTGCACTTGATCCCGCTCTACCTACCTGCACGCTGACATCAGCTTCCTTGGTTGTCATGTATTGTTCCGCTATATGTGCCATCAAAGGGTATACCGTTCCTGATCCGTCAATAATGACCTGGCCTGACAGTTTAGCTGCAGGCGCCGCAGTGGTCGCTCCTGGTGCTGCTGTTGTTGCTGGTGGCGCTGTTGTTGCAGTATTGTTGTTGCCGCATCCGGCAAAAATGCCCATTAGTAAAACGGTGATTAATAATAGTGTTACAGATTTAAACTCTAAACGCTTTCTCATCTTAAACAATCTCCTTCAATTTGTGTTTTTTAAGTCAATCACATATTAACATGTTTAAAACTGTTATATGTTGTGTCCGTGTTAACTGAATGTTAAGTCTATGTTAAGTCATAAAAGACCGAAGATAATTTAAATGGCTTTCGTGTCAATAGTTTTTGTTGAAGTTAAAATGTTTCTATTATATAATGTCCTGTACATTTAATGAAAGGACGTGCAAATTATGAAAATGGGAATAGTCGGATTGCCAAATGTTGGCAAGAGCACTCTATTCAACGCAATCACATCGGCAGGAGCTGAATCAGCCAATTATCCATTTTGTACCATAGAGCCTAATGTAGGGGTTGTTTCAGTACCGGACCGTCGTTTGGATTTTCTGGCAACGATGAACAAATCCAAGAAAATTGTTCATACCGCCATGGAGTTTTATGATATAGCAGGTTTGGTCAAGGGAGCCAGCAAGGGGGAAGGATTAGGCAACAAGTTTCTTTCTCATATAAGGGAAGTGTCCGCAATCGTTCACGTGGTGAGATGCTTCGAGGACGAAAACGTCTCCCATGTTGAGGGCAGTCTGGATCCAATAAGAGATATAGAGGTCATCGAGCTGGAGCTTATCCTGTCGGATCTTGAGATGCTTTTGAAACGAAGAGATCGATTGGCTAAAACATCAAGAAGTGACAAATCTCAGAGCTTCGAATACGAGTTGGTATCCCGGATCGTAGAACATCTCGAGCAGGAAAAGTCTGTCCGACAGATGGAATTTACAGACGAAGAGGAAAAACTGGTCAAAACGTTGAACCTGATTACTGCAAAACCGATACTTTATGCAGCCAACATCAACGAGGAAGATCTCGATACCATCGATACTAATCCACACATCAATCGAATAAAGGAATATGCAGAAAAAGACGGTGCGGAGGTCATCTCCATTTGTGGAAAAATCGAGGCGGAAATCTCAGAACTCGACAAGGAAGAGAAGCAAATGTATCTGGAGGAGTCAGGCATAGCGGAACCCGGATTGGATAAGCTGATTCGAGCAAGCTATAAATTGCTTGGGCTGATATCCTTCCTGACAACCGGACCTGAGGAATCACGGGCATGGACTATCAAAAACGGCACGAAAGCCCCGCAGGCTGCCGGCAAGATTCACTCAGACATCGAAAGAGGCTTCATACGTGCTGAAGTGGTCGCTTTTGACGTTCTGGAACAAATCGGTTCCATGGTTGCGGCAAAAGAAAAAGGCCTCCTAAGATTAGAAGGCAAGGAGTACATCATCAAAGACGGTGATGTGGTATTGTTCCGATTCAATGTTTAGAATCAATCAAGCTTAGATCCCTTCCAATCGATTAAAAAATCTCTGAAGGCTTCCGCTATTGGAGACAGGGTTCTGTGCCTATGATATACGAAATAGAAATTTCGCATTAATTCAAGATCTTTGATTCTATAGGTTTTGATTAAGCCTAAATCTATTTCGTTTTTTATTGCAAGTTTAGAAATAAAGCTGACTCCCAATTCCAGTTCAATCATTTTCTTAATCATTTCATTGCTGTCTATAAAAGAGGTTATGTTCAAATTGTCTAGATGAATCCCTAAATCCGTGAGGCTATTTTCAACTATCAATCGTGTGCCGGACCCTTTTTTCCTAAAAATGAATTTATTGGAAAGCAAAGAGGCAATGTCTACAGTTTCGGAAGCCCAATTGTAATGTTCATTGTTTGGTACTGCCAGAACTATTTCATCTTGATAGAAATCAACATATTCCAGGACATCTGATGTATACTTGGCGCCAACTATTCCAAAGTTGTTTTTTCCTTTCAATATCTCTTCCACAACGTCTTTCGAGTTTTTATGGGTCACTGTAAATGTAACCTTAGGATACTTCTCTGCAAATCCCTTTAGAATATGGGGAAGAATATACTGCTCAGGAATAGAGCTGGCATTGATGCTTAGCTCGCCTTCAATGCTTTCAGATTTCTCCATCATGATGTGCTTCGCCTTGTCTCTTGTATTGATCAGTTCAAGGGCATATCGGTAAAACTCCTTTCCCGCATCAGTTAAAGTAACCGTCTTGCTTCTCCTATCCAAGAGAACAGTCTTAAGCTCTCTTTCTAGATTTTGAATATTATTGCTGACCGTCGGTTGCGTCAGATACAGTTCCTTTGCAGCCTTAGAAAAACTCTTGTGCTTCACAACACTTAAAAAACTCTCCAATTGATTGAACTCCAAAACACTACCTTCCTTCGAATTATTTGTTGATTATTTTTTTGATTGAGCTGATTGTGTAATCTATTTCATCCAAAGTATTAAAATGGCTTAATCCAAATCTGACCGTTCCCCTTGGAAAAGTCCCCAAGGTTTGATGAGCTGAAGGCGCGCAGTGCATGCCACACCTGGTCATAATGCCATAAGCCTTATCAAGTTCATGAGAAATGAGGCCATTATCCTGATTGACAAAGTCAAGGGACACAATTCCCGTTCTTCCGATGTACGATTTCTTTCCGATGATTTCAACACCGTTCATATCATAAATACCTTGCATGAATCGGTCCAGCAGCAATAATTCCTTTTCCCTTATACTCTCCAATCCTTCATTTAACACATACTTCAAAGAGGCATTCAGACCAAAAATCCCCGGTATATTCAGAGTCCCGGATTCGAACTTGTCAGGCATATAATTTGGCTGGTACTCCGAATCCGAAAGGCTTCCCGTCCCGCCTTCGATAAAGGTATCCATAATATTTGCCAACTTGTCATTAATTACAAATCCTCCAATACCTTGTGGCCCCAACAGACTCTTGTGACCTGTGAAGCCTATGGCATCAGCATTTAGTCCATTGAAGTCAATATCCAAAAACCCGGCTGTCTGTGCGCTATCTATAATGAAAAAAATCCCTTTTTCCCGGCATATTCTGCCAACCGCTTCCAGATCCAATATGGTGCCACAAACATTCGAGGCATGGGTCATCACCACTGCTTTTGTATTGGATTGAATAGCATTCAAGAAATCTTGTATGTCCAAGTCTCCCAATTTGCTGCATTTAACCTTGGAGTATTCAATCTTGTTGCCCAAGGCATTCAAGGGTCTCATGACCGCATTATGTTCCATGGAAGATACAATCACATGGTCATGATCCTGCAACAGACCTTTTATAAGCACATTGAGACTTTCTGTGATGTTCTTGGTAAACACCACATTTTCAGGCTTGTCAAAACTGAAAAGCTGACATATAAGCTCTCTTGTTTCAAAAACAGTATTTTCAGCCTTGTAGGATGAGTTGTAAGCACCTCGGTTTACATTTGAGCCCACATTCAACATATAATCTGACATACTCTCGACTACACCGGGTGCTTTTGGAAAAGATGTTGCCCCATTATCTAGATAGACTTGTCTCATAGACGTCTCCTTAAAAACCTATATTATGTTTCATTATATTATCAATCAGTCCTTTTAACAATCACTATAAGTATTACTAATCGGTCGTTGCTGAACTATTAGTAATATCCATTTTACATTAAAATAACCAATTGTTAAACTAATATCGAAATTAAAAACGAATATGTGGAGGCATGAATGAAAGGGAAAAAAGGAATTATACTTGCAGGAGGAACCGTTGGCCTTATATCTGTCATACTAGGTTATTACGGCAACCCCGGCAATATGGGATACTGTATTGCGTGCTTTTTGAGAGATATTGCAGGAGCATTGGGATTGCACAGAGCAGGAGTCGTTCAATATATAAGGCCTGAGATTATTGGATTGGTATTGGGGGCTTTTTTAATATCTCTAAAAAACAAGGAGTTTGAGTCCAGAGGAGGATCCGCACCATTCATGAGATTTATGCTGGGTATGGTTGTCATGATTGGAGCACTAGTGTTTTTAGGATGTCCTTTAAGAATGGTATTAAGAATAGGCGCGGGAGATTTAAATGCGATTGTTGGATTAGCTGGATTTTTAGCCGGTATATTGGTCGGTGTAAGATTCTTGAATAAAGGTTTCAATCTCAAGAGAAATTATAAAATGCCTAAAATTGAAGGCTATATTTTCCCTGCTGTAAATGTAGGTTGGTTTATACTTCTTGTAACAGCTCCCGCCTTCATCTTCTTTAGCGAAAGTGGTCCAGGATCACAAGCGGCACCGATTCTAATGTCTCTGGCAGCGGGACTGATAGTAGGTGCTTTGGCACAAAAAACCAGGCTTTGCATGGTTGGTGGTTCACGTGATATGATGCTCTTCAAGGACAACTATCTTCTACTAGGTTTTGTATCGATTATCGTAGTAAGCTTTATTGGAAATATTTACTTGGGATTCTTTAATCTGGGATTTGCAGGTCAGCCGGTTGCCCACACAGATGGACTATGGAACTTTTTGGGGATGGCGGTTGTAGGCTGGGGATCTGTTCTATTGGGAGGATGTCCGCTTAGACAATTGATTCTATCAGGAGAAGGCAATACGGATTCTGTCGTCAGCGTGATGGGGATGATTGCCGGTGCTGCCATAGCCCATAACTTTGGATTGGCATCAAGTCCGGCAGGCGCAACACTTAATGGTCAGATAGCTGTTATCATAATTTTCGTGTTTTTAGGAATAGTTTCTTATTTCAACGCAGAAGATTTAGTAAAAACCAAAATATAGGGAGATGATTTCATGAATAAAATAGACACAAGAGGCATGAGCTGTCCACAACCGGTGCTGATGACCAAAAAAGCGCTTGAGAAACACCCTGAAGGGATAGCCATCTTAGTAGACAACAACACTGCGAAAGGTAATGTGGAAAGATTCTTGAAAAACGCAGGATACACCGCCACAATAACAGAAGATGGGGAAGATTTCATATTAGAGGCAAAGAAATAGACATGGAATATATGGTATTATTCTTCACCCATTCAGGTGCTATCAAGTTCGAAAGGAAATGCAAAAAAAACAACATATCCTGCGAGCTAATGCCAGTGCCTCGTATACTGAGTTCCAACTGCAGTATAAGCGCGAAAATTCATTACGATGGAAATATTGAAAATTTGATTAGTGATGAAATCGAAAAAATATTTTTAACAGACGGAGATGGCAACAAGCTTGTCTTTGATGGGGATTAGAGGTAAAAACAAAAAACCACGGATAAAATCAATCTGTGGTTTTGTTATTATGCTAATATAGACTGCTGGTTTAAAAAAAATGATATCCGGTAATCCCCATATTGGTCAGATAAATGCCTATGACAAGATTCATAACTGAGTAGACAAGGCTTTGATAGTAATTAAAATTCTTCTCTCGTTTAAGGATCAACCAAATCACCGAACCTACTGAAATCACTAAAAATAAAATCGAACCATAGGCCATCAATGCTGAAATAATACGATTGTCAGCCAAGAAGTCAACCGCCATGACCCCTATAAACCCTCTTATAAACATCCCGATGCTCAATATTTGCAATAGAGGCAATACATGTGTCCAGACTCGACCCTTCATCGGTCTTCTGATTAATTTGCGAATCAGCAATATGATTAATCTCAAAACTATAAGGATAGTTGCCAACAACCAAAGAATAATGAAAGCAATAGGACCATAAATAGATAAAAAAGATACAGGCTGGAGTGTAAACCATTCGTTTAACAGCACAGTTCCAATCAAGGGATCTTCTGCAATCGTCAATGCTATCCTGCCGGTGCTGGGGTCTACATATTGCGTTTCATTAATAGGTGAATATAAATCAACAGAACCATCTAAAATGCCTACCAGCGCAATACCCTCCGGACGGGACTCTATTCGACCAACAGATACCAAGTATTCAATAAAATAAAGCGAGCTGTTTCTGGGATTAACTGCCCTGAAGTAGCCGGTCAAATCTTTTGAATCTACAGTCTCATCTACTTCAAAAGGAATTACTTGAGGCTTTAAGTCTTCAGTTAGATGCGCTTTTAAAAGCTCCGAAATCTCAAATATTGCCTTTCCGTTACTGCTATTGATAGCAACGTAATAACCTACTTTCAACTCCGGGATATATTTGAAATCTGATAGCCCGCCATTTACACCACCATTGTGACCAAACCAAGTAAATCCATCCTTGGTTTCGATAAAATGTGATAGACCATGCCCCACTTCCAATCCGCTGTCTGCCATGATCGATCCCTGAGGATGCCTCATGGATTCTATACTTTGATCAGCCAATATTGATCGTTCAGAATCATTGATAAAAAAACCAAGCAACTGAAGCATATCATTTGCGGATGCATTGACTGCCCCGGATGGCCTCATAATAATGTTCCAATAGGTCTGTTCTAAATCTCTTTGATACAGTGTAGCGCCGTTTTTAATGTAATCCTCTGATTTGAAAAAGGTAGCTGTTTTCATCCCAAGAGGCTTGAAAAATGTGGACTCAACATATTCCTCATAAGGCAGTCCAGCGAGTTTTTCAACAATATAGGCGGCAACACCAGGACCTGAGTTGCTGTATGACATTCGAGATCCGGGCACCCATCGGGAGGTCCTAGATTTTGGATAGACCAAAAATGATGACTCAAGGGCTAATGGTGTTGGATCATTGTTTGAGTATTCAGACATATGCAGATCATCCCAGCCTGATGTATGCGACAACAAATGCACGATTCTCACAGGATACTCATCTTCCCAAGGATTGTGGAACTCAACCTCTTCAACCCATTTTCGTATAGGGTCGTTTAATGCCAATTTCCCCTCTTCAGCTAGCTTTAACACGGATAACGTCACAAACATCTTCGAAATGGAACCAATTCTAAACAAAGTATCCGCATCGACAGGTTTATTACCAGTTTTATCTGTGGCACCAATTGTCAAGGTTTCCCGATTACCATCAGCATCTATTGTTGCAATGCTTACAGCCGTTGTGTTGTTGTCTTCCAGAATTTTTCTAATCTCTGATTCTAAATCTTTAGTCGTTGCGTAGCTTGGTATGGACCCAACAAGCATCAGCAAGCATAAAACAAATAGTATGCATTTTTTCATTGTCATAATCTCCTAGCAAGTTATTCTTGTTTTACTATTTTATTTTTAGTTTCAATGAATTTATTCAGTAATCTCAATGTCGTAAAATCTGCTGGGATTCTCTCTTAGGATAGATTCCAGTTGATTCTGCTTCATACCCTGTTGTATGCAATATGGCATAAAGCTTTTGAACAAGTAGGCACATGGATGATTGACCGTGTCTGCAACAGCTTCCTCATAGAAATCGTAGTCTTGAGATAACAGCACTGTTTCGCTCGCTCCCCTATCTATTACATCCATCAGCAGTTTGCAGCGTTCCTCCTCTGTTCCCACTCTAATTTGGTCGATTCCCAACCACATGCCTTTTTTGATAGCGAATTCTATGACCTCAAGATCAGACTCCTTGTCAACATGGGCCCAGAGAAATCTATTGAAGTCAAACCCAAATCCATCAAGAATCGCTGCCACATCATACACCATCTCGGCTTCCAGAATATGGCAATGGATCGGCATGCCGGTTTTTTCGCTAGCAATCATCGCTGCATGGAGCATAGCTTTATCCACTTCTGACAACTTGCCCCTATCCAATAAGAGTTTGATGAATCCGGGACGGATCACATGATTGTCCACTGTATCCATCCCCTCAAAAAAATCACTGATCCATCGATTGGCCAACCTCTCGACAGACGAGTCGTCATTGGGATCAAACATTGTTTTTTCAATATTCCATCCTGTATTGCCGATAATGTGAATACCCGATGCCTTGGACAGGCGGTAAAGCAGCGGCATGTTTTCGCCACCGATGGGAGGGCTTGTCTCCACAATTGTCTGACAACCATATCTTTTTAGGTCTTCTAAAATCGGCATGATCATTTCAAAAGAATGAGTGTCCTCAATGGAATCTGTAATCCTTTCCGCATACCTCATAAGTGCCTTGTCAGTATCATCTTCCCACTTGAAATGCTCATGTCCCAATGTTA
>DMAP01000383.1 GCA_003446975.1 Clostridiales bacterium
GTCTCGATATAGATAATGCTGCATCCCATATTATAAAAAATAACCTCTTTGGATGTGAAATAGACCATTTTACAGCATTTCTCGCATCGACAAATCTGGCAATAGTATCTAGGTGCGTTGATGTTCCAAATATTCAAATTAGAGATTATCTGTTTTCCGACATGAATCAAGCATTTGATCTGGTCGTAAGAAATCCTCCCTACATTGGGCACAAGAATCTTTCATTATCCTATAAGAAAGCGCTTAAGGAAAAATACCATGTCTACTCTGACAAGGCAGATGTTTCATACTGCTTTTTTGAAAAATGCTACTCTGATCTTAAGGAAAAAGGAATACTGTGCTTCATAACGTCAAGATATTTTCTTGAAGCCGAGTATGCAAAACACCTTAGAGATTTTATCGTCAGACATTATTCCATCATTGGCATAACAGATTACAGCGGACTGAATCTTTTTAAAAATGTGGGTATCAGTCCCTTGATCATAACACTATCAAAAGGCATTGAACAAAAGGATATAAGAGTTGTGAACCTGAATGCAAACAAGTCCTACGAAATATCAGAAGATGCCTTCAACAGCAATCATTGGAATATCAACGACAATCAAACGAGAGCTATTATTGACAAATTCAATGCCATTGCAGATGTGCTTATCGAAGAGGTCTTCAATATAAACCAGGGTATCATTACAGGATGTGACAAAGCTTTTATAGTTGACGAGTCTACCATTATAAGGAACAAGCTTGAAAAACATGTGCTCGTTGGTTGGATTAAAAGCAGCGATCTGAAGGGAAATGATGGCATTGCCGATCAAAAATCTCTGAAACTAATATACACAAACCATCGTAAAATGGAAGAGATACCCAACACAATTAAGTATTTGGAGCAGTATAAAGATACACTGGAAAAACGAAGAGAATGTGTTTCGGGCATAAGGCGGTGGTTTGATCTCCAATGGAGCCGTGAAAAAACCTTGTTCGAGAATGACAAGATTCTATTTCCCTACAAAGCTTCTAGGAATCAATTCACACTTGATACCCGGAAATATTATTTCAGTGCGGATGTTTACATGATGACAGCCAAAGAAGAGGGTAAAAAACTTTATAATACACTTTTTTTTCTTAACTCTGATTTGTTTGAATTCATGATTAAAAGCAGTGCCAAAAAAATCGGATCCAACTTATTCGAGTACTATCCGTATCTGATAAACAAAATGCCTTTTATTGATATACCCGAAAAAATCATTGAAAGTAAACAGGATTATGATAAGATTATGATACAAGTAAACCAGTATCTATATGATTATCTTGAGATTGATAGAACTGAAAGAATGATAGTAAATGAAAGCATCAAATGGCGAAAGAAAGAAGGTAAATGATGAAAAAAACATTATTGATAATATTAATCGTATTACTGTTGATTGGCTCTGTTCAGACAGTACAGGCGAACACCTATTATTTTGACATATACAATCATTGGGCCGAAATGGACATATATCACGCTACCAACAGCCTGAAAATATTTCAAGGATATGGTGATTTCAGTTTCCGACCTGAACGTAATATTTCAATTGCTGAATATTTTAAGGTGTTATATAAAATTGGAAACGAAAACGGTGTCGTCAATCTGGTAACTAGAGGAACAGTCAATTATTCAGATATCAATATCGGACATTGGGCTTATACCTATATTTTATCCTTTAATGATTTTATGCTCAAAAACCCAAGAGTTGAATATACCATTTATGATGTTTTCCCTGGCAATAGGTTGAATCCCAATAGCTTTATAACACGGCAGCAAGCTGCCGCACTGACGGCTGCACTGAATCTGCCTGCAATCTCAACCATAGAGCTGCCATTTGCGGATATCGACGCAGACAACAGGTTTTATAATGAATTGATGACTTTGTACAACAATGGTATCATTTTAGGGTATAGCAATAATGAGTTTAGAGGCGCCGCTAATCTGACAAGAGCTGAAGCCGCTGTATTGACAAGAAGAATCTACAGTGAGGCTGCTTATAACAAAGTCAATACAATGACTGATATCAGATTCTCCAGTCAACAATTTGATAATGGTTTTCCATTCTTTTTCGCCTATGACAATAGAAATCTGACAGACGACGATTTTAGATTTATCAAGGCCGTCACAACATTGGAGTATCTATCTTTCGGAGGTTATATTTTTCCGGGTGACGAGCCTTTGTATGACCCAAATCCAACATCAACCTTAGATGCACTAAAAAGCGAGGGCTATTTCAATGTCTTTGGATTGAATTACTATCTTTTAAAGAACGGCGATTTAACGGCAGAAATTAAAAAGGATTATAGCAATGAGATTTTGAATGCTATGATCAACGACTCAAACCTAAACATTGCAAATAGACTATTGCTGTTCCATGAAATTTTAAAACACGGTGTTGACAATAAGGTTATCAATTACATAGTGAGCTTGAAAAGTGCCTCCAGCGATGCTTTTATTCAATCTGAGATGGATTTTCTGATATTCAAGCATTATCTGACCACAAATCAATTAGCTGACCTATATGAGCTTTTAGTGGGTTATAACATGTTGCCATTGAATCCTGCGGCTTTTATCAATGTCAATAATGGAGGTGTCAACCTATCAAACAACACAGTTATGAACAACTCGGACCGATTCAGGCTGATCGAGCAATACCTGTTGAATGTGACCTACGGGTTGTATAGAGTTGGATTTTCAGAGGAGGCAGAAGCTTTTATAACAGGTTATTACACTCGTTTGAAAAGCAGCTCGCTATATGGCGCTTTGCCAAATGATGATTACAGAAACATAATTGGAACAATCAAGAAACTTAAGCTTAATAACTGATGCGAGGAGGCATTATGAAAAACCCAAGATTTACAATAGAAATGGAGAATGGTGATTTGATCAGTGGCGAATTGTATTTGGACAAAGCGCCTAACACAGTAAGGAACTTTATATCATTGGCAAAAAAAGGTTTTTACGATGGCCTTATATTTCATCGGGTCATTCGAGGATTTATGATTCAGGGTGGATGTCCGGGTGGGACAGGCACAGGAGGACCGGGATATAGCATAAAAGGTGAATTTGGTATCAATGGATTTGATAATGATATCAAACATGAGAAAGGTGTTGTTTCCATGGCGAGATCCCAGCATCCGGATTCAGCCGGATCACAGTTTTTTATCATGCATGCGGCTTCAACACATCTTGACCACAATTACGCTGCATTTGGCAAGGTAACTGAAGGACTTGATGCGATCGATAGAATTGCAGAGACTAAAACTGATTTCAGGGACAAGCCGAAAGAGCCTCAGATGATTAAGAAAATCACAATTGATGACAATGGAAATGAAATTGGAGAACCGGAGACCATATGATTAGGAATGTAATTTTCGACCTGGATGGAACCCTTGCAAACTCGGAAGAACTGATCATAAATTCATTTCAGCATATCTACCGAACATTCAAGGGACATGAGGTCAGCAAAAATCATATCAAGAAAACCTTTGGTGAAATTTTAGAAAAAGTCATACGAACTGAGTTTGACGAGGATTATCAGGTGGTGGTCAATGCTTATAGGGAGTTTCACTATAAGCATTTTGACCGTTATATGAAACTATACGACGGAGCAAAGGATATAATTGAAGAATTATATATGAATAATTATACCCTTGGTATAGTCACATCGAGACTTGGAAACACAGCGATGAAAATCCTGGATATGTATGATATTACACAATACTTCACATCTATAATAACAGCGGACATGTGTGTCAACCATAAACCCCATCCTGGGCCCTTGCTGAAATGTCTTGATGAAATCGGAGGGGAAAAATCAGAAACTATTTTTATTGGAGACACGGTTTATGATTTGGAGTGTGCGAAAAATGCGGGAATCAGATCTGTTTTGGTTTCCTGGAGCGAATTGGACACGGAATTATTGACTGCAAAGCCTGATTTTATAATCAATCAATATTCAGACATAAACGATATCATTTCAGCAATAAAATAATTAAGAATAATTATTTAACATTCAAAAATTCTGTGATATAATTTCCTTGATAGTAATCTGTGTATATTTTGATTAATCAATTATAAATATTCACTAGAAACTATAACCGGATCGGTAAAAAACAAGGGGGTTTATCATGAAAACCAAACTTAGGATTTTTGGGCTCGTATTACTGATGTTGACATTCTTCACCGTCACTGCCTTCGCTGTTGAAGAAGGTGGAAGCCCTTATGGGGCACTATCGTTATTGCCGCCTTTGCTGGCAATCGCACTGGCATTTCTCACCAAACAAGTCATTTTATCATTGTTTTTAGGTATTTTCTCCGGGGTTATGATGCTGAATGGCTATAATCCTTTTATCTCATTTCTTAGAACCCTGGATTCATACATTCTCGGAAGTCTTGCAGATGGATGGAATGCAGGGATTATTATTTTCACACTGTCCATAGGCGGTATGATTGGCATTATCGGAAAGATGGGTGGTACGAAAGCAATTGCTGAGGCTCTAGCCAAGAAGGCTCAGAATGCCAGAAGCGCACAATTGGCCACAACCCTTATGGGTATATTGGTTTTCTTTGATGATTATGCCAATACGCTGATTGTCGGACCGACTATGAGACCACTTACTGACAAGATGAACGTTTCCCGTGAAAAGCTATCCTATATTGTTGACTCAACAGCGGCACCGGTTGCCGGGATGGCCTTCATATCCACTTGGATAGGATATGAGATAGGACTGATTGCCGATGTCTTCACCGGTATGGGAATAGAGGGGAACTTCTTCATGGTTTTTCTAAGTACGATTCCATATGCATTCTACAATATCTTTACACTGGTACTCATATACAATCTAATTTTGCAAGGTCGCGATTTCGGCCCTATGTATGATGCGGAAGTAAGAGCTAGAACGACAGGAAAATTATTGGCAGACAATGCAAAACCTATGTCCAATCTTGACACTGAGGATTTTGCAGATAAAAGAGAAATCAAACTCCAGGTTTCAAATGCGGTTGTTCCAATAGCGGTTCTAATACTTGCAACCTTCTTTGGATTGTGGTACAACGGCTGGGTATTGGGAGAAGGAGATATACTCTTCTCTGATATCAGAGGCTGTTTCGGCAATGCGGATGCATCTGTCGTCCTAATCTGGTCTGCTGTGTTAGGCAGCATTGTAGCAGGCGTTATGGCTTGGGCTAGAAAAATCATGAATGTAGGAGAAGTCCTTGACTCTTGGGTGGATGGCTGCAAATCCTTGCTGATAACCTGTATCATATTGATCCTCGCATGGTCGATCGGCGGGGTTGTAGGCGATGTAGGAACTGCCGACTTCTTGATTCAAGTAGTTTCAACCACAGTACCGGCAATACTTCTACCAATACTGGTATTTGGCATATCCTGTCTGGTCGCATTCTCTACCGGTACATCTTGGGGAACAATGGCAATCGTGGTTCCTTTGGCTGTTCCACTGGCCACAGCCTATGTCACGGGGGATCCCACTACCTCACCATTGGTCCTGGCAACATTGAGCGCTATTCTTTCCGGATCAATCTTTGGAGACCACTGCTCACCAATATCTGATACAACCATCATGTCATCAATGGCATCGGGTTCCGACCATATGGACCACGTCAAGACACAGATTCCTTACGCCTTGACAGGTGCGGCTTTTGCTATGATATCATATCTGATTGTTGGTTTTATAGAGAGCTTTGCAGGCGATATGCTGGGACTGGCCTTTGGTTTTATAGGTATCTATATATTTGTAAAATTGGTAGGAAAGAAAACAGACGATTTAACCTTAAAGCAAGACTGATATTTAATACAACCGATCCGGAAGCAAAAAGAACTAGCCCTTCTTTTTGCTTTTTTATGTTTTTTTATTGACAATTAATCTTTGAGTGGTATAATAACTATAGATTCTTCGGGGCAGGGTGAAATTCCCGACCGGCGGTATAGTCCGCGAGCCTTTTTGGTTGAACTGGTGAGATTCCAGTACCGACAGTATAGTCTGGATGATAGGAGATCCTGTTTTTTTTCTATCGCTATTTGCCTCTGAGGACTTCAGAGGTTTTTTTAATCCTCTGAAAAAATCAGATTTGGAGGTAGTAAAATGTCAGACAAGACAAGTGTTTTAAAGAGAGGGCATGTAAAAGTTCTTACAAAGATTTCCATGCTTTCAGCAGTAGCCGGTGTTTTGATGCTTCTTCAGACACCGTTATGGTTCGCACCGAATTTTTACAAACTGGATTTCAGCGAAGTTGCGGTACTCATAGGA
The DNA here is from genome assembly GCA_003446975.1 of Clostridiales bacterium. Lineage (GTDB taxonomy): Bacteria > Bacillota > Clostridia > Tissierellales > Dethiosulfatibacteraceae > 38-11. The sequence goes on from DMAP01000383.1 coordinate 6,292, forward strand.
GGATTCGCATTAGGACCTGTGGCTGCCATCATCATTGAATTCATCAAGATTCTTTTGAATCTTGTTCTCAACGGCACCATGACCGGTGGTGTTGGTGAGATGGCTAATTTTCTAATAGGCTGTTCCCTTGTTGTGCCGGCGTCAGTTATTTACCATAGAAATAAAACCATGAAATCCGCGGTCATCGGGATGGTCATTGGGATAGTGACAATGGCAATATTCGCATCCTTAGCAAACTATTTTGTCCTTTTACCGGTTTATGCCAAGGTTTATGGTGTTCCACTAGAGTTTTTCGTAAATATGGGAAATGCTCTGAATAGCTCGATTAACAGTCTGGAAACCTTGATACTATATGCGGTGGTGCCTTTTAACCTGCTGAAGGGGATTGCTGTTTCAGCGGTTACTGTATTGATTTACAAGAAAGTTTCACCAATCCTGCATAAATAAGGCAGCAATTGAATTAAGAAATCACCCAGAAAACCGCCTTGGCGGTTTTTTATTGATGTTAACAGTCAATATATGTATAATGTATTTAGTCTAAACATTGATAACACAGGTGGGTAAAAAATGATTACATTTTATTTGAAAAATCTTGAGGAAACAGAAAAACTGGGAGAACTGATTTCCAGTTGCTCTGCTGCAGGAACTGTTATCTGCCTTGATGGAGATTTAGGTGCAGGTAAAACAACACTGACAAAATTTATTGGGAAGCACTTGAATATAGAGGAAACAATAACAAGCCCCACATTCAGCATAGTAAAGGAATATGAGGGTGATTTAAAATTTTATCACATGGATGCATATCGCTTGTTGTCATTGGATGAGGCATATGAGGTTGATGTGGAGCGATACATATACTCGGATGGTGTCTTTGTATTGGAATGGGCGGAAAAACTTAAAGAGATTCTGCCTGAAAATATCGTTTCTTTGACCTTGAAATCAGGCAGCGACATTAATCAGAGAGAAGTGATCATGTCAGGCAAGGGCAAGATTTTCGATTGCTTGGTAAGGGGGCTGAAAGATAATGATTGTTTTAGGAATTGAATCCTCAAATACAGCAGCAAGCTGCGCTGTTACATCAAATGAAAAGCTCCTAGGTGAGTTTACATTGAACCACACATTGACGCATTCTGAAAAACTCATGCCATTGATTGTTGACCTTCTGACATCTCTGTCCTTGGATATCAATGAAGTGGCGCTTATTGCAATAGATGAGGGACCGGGATCTTATACCGGGCTTCGTATAGGGGCTGCTCTGATAAAAGGGATGGCATATCAAAACAAGATTCCAATTGTGACACTAACCTCAACGGAAGCCCTGGCAAGCAACATTCAGACTGAAGACATACCTATAGTCACCATGATAGACGCAAGAGGCGACAGGGTCTATTATGGGTCTTATATGAGAAAAACCAAGGGGATTACATGCCTGGAAGAATCTCAGCTAGCAACAATCGATCCATTGCTGGAACAGCTGGCTGATAGGTATGACAGCGCAATTTTTGTAGGTGATGGCTCTAAAAAGCATATGGACCGGATCATACAGGTGTTCTCTGACAAAGGGAAGAAATGTCAATTCTCATATCATTACGATGATGTGATAAAAGCCTATTCCCTTTGCTATCTTGGACTCGAAAAGTTCCTAAAAGGAGATTATGTCAACCCCAGTGACTATGTGCCGAATTATCTGAGGCCTTCCCAGGCAGAAAGGAATCTGACTAATGATAGATGAAAACGAAGA
>DMAP01000138.1:0-2467 GCA_003446975.1 Clostridiales bacterium
TTGTTTGTAAGTAGCCTTTCTGAACGCCTGATCAGGGCTTTGCCTTGCTTCAACGATAAGTCTATCCAATTCCGGATCGGCGATATTGTAGTTGTTGCTGTCGGTGCCACCAAGTCCTATGCCGTTTGAACTGTGATATACCTGATACATGTCTGGATCTATTGTGGATCCCCATGCTGCTGTCCACATTTGGTGCTCGTTGGCGTCTATCGAATCCCAAAGAACATTGGTATCAGACGGGTCATTGATAGTCAAGGTAATACCTATTTTCTCAAGTGATGCTCTTGTATCTGCCAGGATAGCAAATGCAGGGTGATCGCCTGTTCCATCTCCAGGAACGATTACTTCATATGTCAGGCTGGCACCTTCAGGAGCTGCTGTGAATTTTCCACTAGCTTCGTCAAATGTGTATCCGGCTGCTATAAAGAATCCTTTAGCCGCTTCAAGAGCCGCCTCATATTTGGCTTCCGCTACCATATCGGATGTGTAGATTGGATTCCCATCAACGTCTTTTGAAAATGCAACTTCATATCCAGGGTCAGCTTTTTGTGGCGCTGCCCAAGATGTGTTGGATATCGGATAATTGATGACATTTGCTGCGTCTCCATAGTAGCTGTCGTTGGCCACATCCCTGTAGACCGCATAAACTGTAGCAAAGCCTTTTCTAAGATTCTTGCTCGCTTCTGATGCAGGATTGCCACCCACATTAACGTTTTTAGCATTGATTCCGATATATCCATATCCCAGATTATCCACTGAAACTGCTGTGATTACATCACCTACTGCCTCTCCGTTGGAGTTGAAGGCTTTCAGCTCTGCAAATTTCGCAACTGATCCTGATGGATTGGCAATGTCTATTTCTCCTGCACCGACACCGGCAATCATTTCAGCGTCTGTTGTTTCTTTCAGCTGCAAATACTGAGTTATAGGAGCACCTTTATAATAGTTTTCATTAGCTTCGTAATAAACAATCTTATTCTCATACTTAATAAATTTGTATGGGCCTGCTCCCATTGGTTGAGTTGTTTTAGATTCAACGATGGAAAGGTCTCCTCTTTCAAAACCAAATTTATTGTTTTCGTAGTCATACATGGAGGCATCGCCGTAATAGTGCATTGGAGCAACTTCTATGCCACAGATGCTGTACACTGCAGGAGCTTCAAAGCCTTTTACCTTTACTTCAACTTCTGTTTGGCTAAGCTTCTTGATACCTTCAATATTGAATACCTCAACACCCTCTGAGGATGCTAGTTTTTTAGTCAATAGCATTTCACTGATTGGTCCTTCGACGTCAGCTGCGAAATAGGATTCAGATCCACCGTAGTTGACTCCCAGCATTTTCCAGTCATCACCGTATTGGGCCAGTATATCTTCCAATACCTGATTTTCGTCCTCTACAGCATATGAGTCATAAGCCTCATCTATGTTATAGAACATTGCGTAAAGATCTTTGGCCTCAGGATGCTGATCCGTATAGCTTTTCCAGTTGGCGTTGCCATAAAGGCTCTTGACCCAATCCAATTCAGAAATAAGTATGTCACTCACAAAACTCTCAATGAACGCTTGTGTTTCTTCGCTAGGATTTTCCATCTCAGCGGCCAACTCTTCTGCTGAAACAGATAATTCCTCAGCCATTGAGTTATTAAGTCTGTAATTCTTCATCCCAAGAATAGGATAAGAATAGAGTGTGGATGATCCAGTGTAAGTAGGATCTGACAAGACGTAATAAGAAAAGATTATATCATCCGCATCCAGCAATTCCCCGTCACTGAACTTGACGTCGTCTCTGATTTTGATGTTGTAAGTTGTGATATCAGCAACCTCGTCATACTCCACTTTAATATTGGAGATGCCATCATAAAAATAATCTACACCATTGTAGCTATGCGTCTCACCTTCAATGGCATTGTAGATAATTCCCCCGGTTCTGTCAGTTTTCAGCAGGCTGACCTGTGTCAGCGACTGTGCATCCATGTCATAAGCAGTGGTTGCGAAAAACGGACTGAATCTCTGGCTGAATGCGGCATAGCCTACAACCAGCGGTGTGTTGTTGACCGGTTCAACCGGAGCGGTTGTCGTCTCCGTAGGTGCTGCTGTAGTTGGTTGTTCTTTGGGCTGGCATCCCATAACCGTTGATGCCAAAAGAACAATCACCAGTACAAATACAATTAATTTTTTCATAGTTTCCCTCCCATGATATTTTGTTTGAATCATCTGTAACTTCAATCACAGTGGACAATTAAACATCCCAAAATGAGTGATAGTTAATTATATTCCTAGGTTGAAATAATTACAATATATGTGACATTTTTTTCATATTTGCTGATTTGCATATTTAACAGAATTCTAATAATCTGTTAATGCTTCTTTTAGTTTACTAATGTAAAGTTATACTATAAAATATTATCGAGGTGAACTACCATGAATAGTAAAAAAGGCATCTTGCTTTTAGCCATAGTACTGGCAA
>DMAP01000138.1:2478-18756 GCA_003446975.1 Clostridiales bacterium
CAATCCCTTCAGATTTCTCACCAGCAGGACACATATCATCAATGAAAGCGAAACATTCTCTGTGGATGGTATCAATAACCTGGAGATCAATGTCCTGGTCAAGGAGCTCAGAATAGTTGAAACCAATGACAGCCAAGCAACTGTGGATCTCAAGGGATCTCTCAATGCCAATTTTAGCCCTGAGCTGATTGTGGAAAAATCAGGAAAAAACATTACGATCCGATCACACAAGAAATCATTGTCCAGCACAAATGTCTATAAGAACGAACTGATCATGACCGTGAACGTCCCCACCAGCTATAGTCAAAACCTAGATGGCTCCACAGTATCAGGTGTTATCAATATGAACGGTTTTAACTTAAACAATCTTAAACTGTCAAATGTATCAGGAGCCATAAACGTGAATAGCTCAACTGCTAAGGATACTAAGATGTCAACCGTTTCAGGTGCCCTGAACGTCAATGGCATCAAGAGTGATGCCTTTGATCTTTCAACGGTTTCTGGAAAAATATCAATTGGAGACATCTCATCGAATAATATTGCAGTTAAAAGCGTATCAGGCGCTATCAACATCTTTGGAGAAATGAACAGCATCACAGCCAAGACAACCTCTGGCAAGGTCACCACCGGTATCAAAGACCTGAAAGGCGATATCGATATTACAACCATATCAGGGGCTGTGGAGTTGGACATACCTGACAATTCGGACTATCGGTTGAATTTCAGCACAGTGACCGGTGGTTTTGAACCTGATAGCGGTCTTGTGATTGAACAGATTAAAAACAATGATGTAACAGCCGTCAAAGGCAACGGCACCTATTCGATCAAGGTTTCCACTACTTCCGGCAAATTGACCATTAAGTAATGTGCATGATATTACCAGACACTGGCATATAAAGCCGGTGTCTTTTTTATCCGATGACTATTAGTGCTAGCACTCCCTTTATATAGATTGAAATAATCACTGTAGAGTCCTTGAGTAACAGTTTCAGAACCCAATCTATTTCCGGTCTAGGCGACATAAACGGAACATATTTTTATGTAAAACGTCCAATATAGTGGTACAATCTAGATGTAATGATGCGTATCGACAACGTTTTGTATGGGAATAGAATTCAAATAAATGGAAGGTGATTATTTTGAAAAAAAGAATTTTAGCGGCTTTACTGTGCTTGACACTTATCGTCACTGCATGTTCTCCAGGAGATAAAACACCTACTCCCACCACAGATCCCCTTATCGGTTTGGGAGAATGGGATTTTAGCATTGCACCATTGAAGTCAGGCAGCGCGGGCATCAATGTGGATACAGAGTTCAAAGTCCTGTCAAGAAATAATGTGACCACGGATTATATCAAGACAACTGTCAAGATATACCCGGAAACAGCTTTTACAGTAACAGAGACCTCCAATAATGAGTTTGTTTTGGTACCTAACCAACCTCTAAGAGACAACACAATTTATCGTGTTGAGTTGACCGATCCAGAAAATGACTATGCCTACAAGTGGGCTTTTCAGACACAAAAGGAACTGAAAATCATTGGCAGTATTCCCGGTAAAATGTCCACTTATGTTCCCATCAACACAGGTATTGAAGTGATTTTCACCCACAAGAACATAGAAAACTTTTCTGAGGTATTCTCAATAGAACCGGATGTAGCAGGGAACTTTACGTCCAATGGCTATTCTATGATTTTTGTCCCTGAAAAGCTTGAGAGAAACACAACATACCAGGTCACCGTAAGAGCAGGTGCAAAGGTCAAGGACAGCGACCTGATCTTGTCTGAGGACTATGTTTTTTCTTTCACCACCGAGTCATCAGGCGAAGAGCAGCTGGTTAGCGTCAATAACCTGATCAATACCTTTACAACATCTCAGACCCATTTCATTTCTGCTTATGTCAATCGCAATGCTGTAAAATATGAGTATGATATGGCAGTTTATGCCTTTGACAGTTCAGGCAGTTTTCTGAAGGACATTAAGCAGTTTGACGAGGCATTCGCTTATCTTAAAATGTATGAAAACATAACAAACGAAGTCCCCTCGTATCTGAGTCTAGTGGAGTCGTTCAAATCTACCCCCGTGGAAGTGGCTTATGGATATGTCAATTTCCATTCCTTTGAAATGCCAAGACAGCTTGATTCGGGTTATTACCTAGTCAGAATAGCCTATGAGGACAAACAATATTTCTCATATATCCAAGTCAACGATATGATGGTCTATGACAGCCAGTTTGAAGACAACCATTTCCTATGGCTCTTGAACAGCAAAAATCAGAACCCGATCAGCAATGCGACTGTCACGATCAACGATCAATTTACCGGTACATCCAAACAGGATGGAACAGCCACAATCAATTATATAAATGATCCGGAAACCTTTACAACCTATGCTGTAATCGAGGCAGAGGGCTTCAATGATTTTGTCATGAGAAGCGTCAAGAGATTTGACCCTTATTACAGATTTTATGATGCCGCTCTTCGCGTGCCTCAGTTTTCTGAAGCCTCCAATGATTATTTCAAGTATATGTTCACAGACCGAAGCACCTATCTTCCGACTGACACCATCAATCTTTTCGGCTATGTGAAACCAAAACTCAAAAGTAGCGAACAATATAAGCTAAGTCTCTATTCCATGGTCAATGGCATCTATCTAATGGAAAGTAAAAACATAACCACCACCAACACAGGCACATTGACTGAAAGCTTCAGTTGGAAAGACCAATCCCCGGGATGGTATTCGGTACTTCTGGAAGATGGCGAAGACCTTGTTCTGAGGCATGAATTTTATATCAATGAATACACCAAGCCTGTATATAAGGTAGAAGGTGATTTTGACAAGGAGTTCATATCTGCAGGTGAGTCAATCAACTACACCATCAGATCCAACTTCTTTGAAGGTGGAGCAGTACCGGATATGCCCTTTGTATATTATATGTATTTGGGAGGGTCTCTTGAAGGAAGCCTGACCACAGATGGAAATGGCGAGGCCAGTGTAACGCTTACCCCAACCTTTGTCACAGACAATTGGCGGCCAGTGGCAGCCAGCATCGAAGCCTATAACCGAGACGCAGAGAACTACCCGATTACCGATTATGCCAGCTTTGTGTTCCTACCAAAGAAAAGAATGGTGGAGCTTGAATATGACAAGGAATCTGAAATCCCACAGGTCATCATTACAGCACATGAACTGGATTCTGACAAATACAGAACTGGGTATGATTTCAACTATGAAGAACTCAGGGGAGCGCCACTCAATGTGACAGCCGATGTTGTCGTCACATCCACCTGGTATGAGAGCAGAGAGACAGGTCAAGTGTATGACTATATCAACAAAGTAAACCGAAAAACCTACGAATCCGTTAAAAAAACCGAAGTGGTTGAAAAATCAAACATCCAGTTGATCAATGGAACTTATGCTTTGCAGATGCCATATATCAAGGATTCTGAAAAGAGTTATGAGATAGTGGTGACCATCGATGATGGAGATGGAGGAAGCATTGTTGAAAGAACATCCATCAGCTATCAAAAGAGACCGTCAACAGATCCCTTTTCCACCTACTATTCAATTAAGACTGAAGAAAACAAGTACAGTTACAAAGTCAACGAAACCATCAATTACTTTTTAGATAATGACGGTCAGGTTGAGGAATCAGAAAATGACAAGATGATGGTCATGTACCTCCAAGATGGTCTGCTCAAATATGAGATCAAGGATACTCTTTCAGGTAGCTTTTCATTCCTTGAGAGCTATATCCCGAATATTCTGGTTCAAGCTATCTATGCTAAGGATGGTTCCATGTTCAAAACAGCATATCCATCTTATTTAAACTATGATTATAGCGAGAGAGAAATAGATATCGCTGTATCAGCTGATAAAAAAGACTACGGCCCCGGTGGGAATGTAACACTAGATATTGCTACAACCGATGCCAATGGAAATCCATATCCGGCTGACATAAACCTGAGTATTGTGGATGAGGCTTATTTCAGTCTATACTCTCAGGCAGCGGATATGTTGTCGAATCTGTACATGGGCGTTTATGGCTCGGGCATCATCAGCGAATATGTCTCCAGTGAGAACAGCGGTGGTTTCTTTAGATTTGGCGACGGCGCTGAAAAGGGTGGCGATTCGGCTGATTACTATGTGAGAAGTGAATTCAGAGATACGGCGACCTTCATGACCCTGACCACGGATTCCAATGGCGAAGGCACCATAACCTTCAAGCTTCCCGACAATCTTACATCATGGCGTATCACATACCAGGGAGTGAATGATAAAATGGAGGCTGCTACAGGCTGGCTCAACATCAATGCCAAACTGCCGTTCCATATTTCAACGATATTAAGCAAATATTTTATTACCGGCGACAATCCTTCCATCAGTCTAAGGGTCTTTGGTGAACAAGCTGTGAAGGATAAAGCCGTCGATTATAGAGTGGAATTGGAAAGAAAAGGCTCAGATTTCATCAAGGAAGTTCAGGTGGAAGGCAAAATAGGTCAATACACCAATATTTCTCTGGGGGAACTGGAAAAAGGTGAATATGTGATTACCTCCTACGCAACAGATGGCGAGTTCACAGACGCTCTCCAGCAATCCTTTGAGGTGGTTGATTCAACTGTATCCTTCAACAACAAGAAATACTATGACATAACCAGAAACACAAGATTTAGCGACGTTCTCTCCAATGCGGAGATTACATTCTTCAATGAAAGCGAGTCCAACTTTTACAACAGTCTTCTGTCCTTGAGGTTTGCCTCTGGTATTAGAATCGATCAACTGCTGGCTGGTATGGAAGCAAGGCGCTTCATCAAGGAGAACTTCGATCCGGATCTTGAGCTCTGGGATGATGCAATTACCAGATACCAAAATTATGATGGTGGGATCAAACTTCTGCCATATGGAGACAGCGACACCTTCATCAGCATGAGAGTTGCATTGTTGAATTACGACCACTTCAACCAGGAGTCACTGACAACCTATTTCTACAATATCGTCAACAATGAGGACTCGGATCTTCACAGCGTAGTTTATGCCTACACTGGATTGTCTCTATTTAAAGAGCCTGTTCTGTTGGATATGTACGAACTCCTTGAATTGGAAGATCTAACAGATACCCATAGGATATCCCTGGGCTTAGGTCTCGAATCCATCGGGGACAAGATAAAAGCAACGGAAATTTTCAAGGATGTCTTGATCAGAACTGTTAAGACTGGTGCTACAACAGTGGTATCTATCAGTGAATCAGACGGCGAGAATCATGTGGCTGCTGGATTGTTGGCAACACTGGCCGCCAAGCTTGGTGATTTTTCCAATGGTGATGTGCTGTTCGATTATGTCTATGAGATACCGTCAATTTATGAGATCGCTTATATAGAGCAGTTGTCATACATGAAGAACAGAAACATAATGGACAGTGATGAGATTAAGGCTTTATCTGGTAAAGTCACAGTCTCATATTCCGGCAAGGATGAAACCTTTGAGATGTTCGGCTTTGAAACCAAAACACTCACTGTATCGAGAGAAGATTTGAAAAATATGACAATCAAGGACGTCGTAAGTGACATGGGTGCTTATGTCTATGCATTGAGCGGTGTGGATGACCTGCATGAAAACAGGGTTGACGAATACAGTCTGACAAAAAAATATAGCATCAACGGACAGGATCAAACGACATTCAAACAATCAGACCTGATAAAGGTAACCATCACACCAACCGTATCCTCTGATAGATCGTTCAGTTACCAAGTTACAGATTTCATACCGGCTGGTTTTAGATTTATAAGAGTTGACAGCAACTCAGGATGGTACGAGCAGCAAGAGCAAAAATTGGTCTTCTATTACTGGAACTCAGATAACAACAAGACCATCTCCTACTACATGCAGGCAGTAATGCCAGGAACCTACACAGCAGATCACGTTGTGATCACAAAGGTAGGTCATGTGGGACTAAACTACACCGGACAGGAAGTACTGAAAGTCAATGACTGACCGACTAAGGGTGGCGATTGCCACCCTTTACTCCTTTAATAAATATTGATTAATGCTAGAGTGTTTAAATGATGCAAAGAGGTCAGTGTTAATGGTATAATATTGCGAACTATGATATACGGAGGCTTAAATGGACTACATCGGTAAGCGTGAACTTATTCTGAAGGGTAAGATGGCAAGGGTCATTCTGCTCTTATCCGCTCCAATCATGCTTAATAATCTTATACAAACAATATATGACCTGACCGACACCTATTGGGTTAGTAAAATCGGTAGCACACAGGTGGCGGCCATCACGCTGATCTGGCCCGTCATCTTTCTCATGATATCATTGGGGATGGGGGTCGGTATAGGCGGAACCGCTCTTATATCACAGTATGTAGGGTCTGGCCAGCCAACACAAGCGAGGGATGTTGCAGGGCAGATCATCACTTTTTCATTCCTTTCATCCTTGCTGATTGGGTTGGCGGGAGCTCTGTTTTCCACTCAAATCGTCAGCGGAATGGGCGGGACCGGTGAACTGCTCCAGGAAGCATCTGATTATCTGAGAATTATTTTTATAGGTTTGCCTACCATGTTCTTGTTTTTTGCCTATACAGCCATTCAGCAGGGCCAAGGGGATACCATGACACCAATGAAGTTTGGAGCTTTATCTGTCTTTCTAAACATTATTTTGGATCCGATTTTCATATTCACTTTCGGGTTGGGCATCAGTGGCGCCGCTTATGCGACTGTTATTGCAAGAGGACTGTTTGCAGTCATTTCCATCAGTAGGTTGTTTAAGTACTCTGATGGAATCCATCTGAATAGAAGCCATCTTGGGCTTAATAAGCCCGTATTGAAAAATTTATTAAAAATAGCTTTACCCTCTTCCGTGGGTCGTTCTACAGAGGCCTTTGGATTTGTCATTTTGACGGTCTTCATTATGTCTTTCGGCGAGAACACCATGGCCGCTTTCGGAATCGGAAACCGGATCAATTCAATGATTCTTATGCCCGCCATGGGGATCAGTGTTGCGCTCACTACGGTTATCGGTCAGAATCTGGGAGCAAATAATATCGAAAGGGCAAAACAGGCTATAAAAACAAGTATCCAGCTGACAATGGTGTTTCTAGTCATAGGTGGCACTGTCATATTTACATCAGCGGTTTCTATCGTAGGTATTTTTACCACAGATATGGAAGTGCTGTCACAAGGATCTTTTTATCTGCGAGCGATGACTCTCTCCCTGCCGTTCATGGGCTTTTTCTCGATATTTATCGGCACCTTCCAAGGATCCGGACATACCGTATCTGCTATGGTGATGATGTCAGGCAGACTTTGGGCTCTGAGGATACCGCTGATCCTTATATTTAAAAACTATACCAACCTTGCTGAAAAATCCGTATGGTTTGCTATGGTTCTCAGCAATGCCATCATCTGTCTGGTCGGACTAATTATCTATTCCACCGGTCGCTGGCAAAAACCAGTCATTCAAAACGAAAAGGGTGATGTAACCAACCTGCTATGATTAAAAAAATGATTGTATTGTTTATAATTGTATTCACCTTTACAGGATGTGCTGTTTGGGAATATCATAAACCTAATGACAGCACCACCGTTTATGAATCCGGTTTATATATCCAATTGTCGGACTTTGATGAGTCCCTGTTTTGGGTTACCCAGAAAGACAAAGAGTTGAAATCATACAAGGACGTAAAGGGTATCATTTGCACACACCACACATTAGCATCCGAACTGATACACGATCTATTCCTATCAATTCAGGTCAACGGCTATGAAAGTATTATTATTATAGGTCCGGACCACAACAGTCGAGAAGGACTCAAAATCATTACATCCGATACGGGGTGGAGCACGCCATTCGGAACCCTTGAGTTAAACAAAACCTATCATCAAATTCTTCTAGAACACCCCTATGTGTCAGTCAATAATACCATTATGAAAAACGAGCACTCCAGTGGCGCACTTATTCCCTATGTCAAATATTATTTCCCCGATTCATCCATTAACACCATTGCCATTCCAGCGACTATGAATCGTAAGGAATCTCAGGAGCTAGGTCTTTTTCTCAGTGAAATGATTGGTGACGAAAACACACTTTTAATCGCTTCCCTGGATTTCAGTCATTACCTAAACGTCCAGGAGGCCTATAAAATGGATGAAATAACACTGCAAGCCATCCAAGAAAAAAACTATCACGAGATTATGCGGTTCACCAACGACCATATTGATTCCCCTCAGACCTTGATAGCTTTTCTGACCTATATGAGTGAAATTGGTTATTCTCAAGAAATCCTACTGGACCATAAAAACTCCTTCGACCTGGTTCCAATGGATTATTATTCGACCACCAGTTATTTTTCTTTCATATATTCCGATGACTATTGATTTTGTTTTAAATTGAAGAAGGACATGTCAAACTGATATATCATATCTTTCCTCTCCACGGCCACTTTTGTCTTATTGCACGTCTCCAGTTCCTGGCTTATTTTTGTCAGTAGCTCCCTTGTTGGATTGACTGCAGTCGGATGACCTACCATTCTAAACATGGATAGGTCTCCTGCTGTATCACCATAGGCGTAGGATTGTTTTAAGTCTATATCATACTTATGGACAAAATCCATAACCGCCCTTTCTTTGTTGACACTATCCCACATAGGGATAATCTCTCCTGTAAAGAAGTTGTTTTCGTCTTTGATGTACTTGGTGCCGATAAAATCATGAAATCCATGCATCACTGACATCTGTTCGACAAGCTCCTCCGGGGAACCTGATATAGTAATAATCTTGTGACCGGCATCCTTGTGATACTGTATGCGGTCACGTGTGAAAGTGTATACCCTGTCGCCATTTTGCTCCACCACTCTTTTTGCTATATGCTCTATCTGGGCCTTGTGAAGACCTTTGACAGCCTCGACATAGATTTCAGCCATCTTCAAAAGATAATCATCATAGTTGCCAATTCGCTTATCCCACTTTGTGTATTTCTCCTTAACCTCATTGTACCAGCGTTCCTGATCAATGATTTCCGATTTGACCAGCATCTTGAAGGTAGCTGTGATCAGACCCTCCCTGTATAGTGTTCCGTCTATGTCGAAAAATGCTGCTATATTAGCCATTGATTACCTCCTGTTATTTCTTGTCTTATCACCAGAACATGTAAAGTTCCGTACATGCTTTTGATATTCCATCTGATTGAATGAATTGTCACAACAAAGGTGCAAATATCCTTAATAACAAACGTCCAAGAACCCTATACCATGGGAGATTGCTGGCTTGCTCCAATGTGATTTCCTGACACATCGACAATGTATCGATAAAATCATCCTTCATATGAACCACACTCTCTGTCTTGAACAGCCAGACACCACATTCAAAGTGAAGATATAGGCTTCTGTAGTCCATGTTGATGGTGCCTACTATCCCGTAATCATCATCAACGACGAATGTTTTCGAATGGATAAACCCTGGTGTATATTCGTATATTTTAACACCACCTTCAAGCAGTTGCCTGTAATAGGAACGTGTGACCGAATGGACAAACCATCTATCGCCATGATGGGGTGTGATGATTCTAACATCCACACCGTTTTTTGCTGCTGTTGTCAGAGCATTGATCATCTCATAATCTATAATTAAATATGGGGTAGTAATATAAATGCTTTTACTGGCTTTGCTGATCAGATTTAAGTATACTGTCTGCCCCACAGATTCATTGTCCAACGGACTGTCAGCGAAAGGTTGAACAAATCCAACCTGCTCCACTTCCCTATCATCTTGTGAGTAGTTTCTGAACTCGTTGAAATCCTCGTCTATACCTCTTAAATAATCCCACATGGACAGAAACATAACAGTCAGATTCCAGACGGCTTTACCCTTGACCATGATGGATGAATCCTTCCAATGGCCGTATTTATCGATTTCGTTGATGTACTCATCTGCTAGATTGATACCACCTGTAAATCCTGTATGACCATCTATGACAGCAATTTTTCTATGATCTCTTGTATTCCCCTTCAATGATAAGATAGGTGTGAGAGGATTGAACACGCAGCATTGGATACCCATCTCCTCTAGCCTCAGGTGATAATCTCTCGGTAACGTAAAAATACAGCCTACATCATCGTAGATAATCCTCACGTCCACGCCTTCTGCTACTCTTAATTTCAATATATCCAATATACTGTTCCACATCTTGCCTTCTTCTATAATGTAATACTCAAGGAATATAAAATGCTGAGCATTTTCCAATGCTTCTTTTAGTCGTTGAAATTTTATTTCGCCTATTGGCAAGTACTCAGTAAACGAATCCTCGTAGGGTGGAAAGTAAGCGTAATTTTGGATATAACTGGCTTGCAAGGCTGCCCCTCTCCTAATACTCTTAATTTTTCCGAGCACATGATGATGTGTTTCCAGGGCTTCTTTTGTCTTGATTTCAATCAACTGCATTCTTTTTTTGTTTCTTTTGCTGAGTTTATGTCTACCGACCAATAGATAAAAAACACCGCCAAAAATTGGGAACAACATAATAGGAATAATCCATGCGATTTTATAGGCTGGATTGCTCCTGCTATTGAGTATCAGAACCACCACAATAACACTGATAGTAATGCTGGTAACGTAAAAATACCCGAAATATTCACTGAATCTCAGAACCAGCATAATGAATATGGCCAGTTGCATAAGTACTGGAATGAGAAGAAGCAGGGTTCTTGGTACAAATAGTTTTTTCAACATAATCGCTATTTACTCCATTCGTGTTGTTACTCATATTATACTAATTAACGAATAAAACTTCTACTTTATTATTGGATTATTCCACACTAAAAAAACAGGCCGGATAATTAAGCACCAACCTGTTTCATAATTATTTACTTTTTAAGCTCTGTTTCAATCTGATCGACAATAACGTCCAGATCCTCTAATCTTTTTACAAATATATCCGCTTTCAATAAATCCTTGGCTGTCGAATCACTCTTTAAAGCATTTCCACCTACCATCACAATCGGTTTCTTTTTGAGTTTCCATTCTCTAATTGTTCTAATCAGTTCATCTGCACTTCTCAGGTTGAAATCCATTGTGACGGAAACAACTAAAACATCTATTGATTCTCTTAGCATAATACTTTCAAGACTTTTCAAGGGTACGCTCTTGCCTAGATAGAAAACTCTCCAGCCTTTTTGCTTGAAATATTCAGAAGCCAACTTAAGTGGTAATACATGGTCCTCTGACAAAGGTGTCATCAGCAACACAGAGTAGGGTTTATGCTGATTGGAATTGATTGACTTACTCAGAAATCCTATAAATGATTCTATTACATTGGATATGTAATGCTCTTGTGCCACGGAGATTTGCCCGTCTTCCCAAAGTAATCCAACACGCGACATCAAAGGAATTATAATCTGTTCAATAATATGATTTATGCTAGCGCCATTGTTAAAATAATTCTTTATAATTTTAGTAGCTTCCGATTCTTTACCCTCTATCAGATATTGCAAAATCATATTTCTAGTCTCATGGCTACTATCGGTTTGTTTTATCTCATATGTCGATTCTTCTTTAGAGTGATTAGGGGCTACTGCTTTCAAATCAGTCAGCCCCATTAAATAATCTATACTCACTTCCAAGTGTTCCGAAAGATCTTTTAAACTCGATTCACCCGGGAATCTCGTGTTGTTCTCATAATTGGCTATTGTCGATTGAGCGATTCCTAATGCTTTGGACAAATCTGATTGGGTTATTTTTCTAGCTTTCCTAATGATTTTTAATCTTGTACCAAAGTCGCTCATATTCTCTCACCTGTTCCTTCTATTGAAGTTGTTTTTTTGGTACTAATATGTAGCCTAACAGTGATATTATACTCAAAGCGATTAGAATATTCAACCCTGAAACACCGGTTGCTGGTATTTCTACTTGTTCTTCAGCTGCTCGGTAGGTGAAATTAGCTGGCACCAGAACAGTATCTATCACGTGAATGACGCCATTTTCTGCTTCAAGATCCGCTAGGACAACACTACTTGTATTAACTTTGACACCAGATGTCAGATCGAATTTGATTGTTTCTCCATTAAGTGTAGGAGCTGTCATGCCATCTGCTAAATCAGTGCTCATCACTTTTCCTGAAACTACATGATACAGTAATACTTTTGCAAGATCAGGCTGTGACAACAAATCTTCTGCTGTAATATCCAATGCAGTCAGTAATTTTGCAAATGCCTCATTGGTTGGTGCGAATACTGTAAAAGGTCCTTCTCCTTGTAGTGCTCCTACCAATTCAGCTTTCTGAAGAGCTGCGACCAAGATGCTGAAATCATCGTTTGATAAAGCGATGTCAACAACTGTTTCCGGAAGTACTTCCAGTTTGAATCCTGCAGGTACCAAAACTGTGTCTATGACATGAATAACACCATTTGTTGCTTCAATGTCAGCTGTTACTACATTTGATTGATTGATTTTAACGCCATCTGTCAAATCTACTGTTATGCTCTCACCATTTAATGTTGGTGCAGTCATGCCATTGCTTAAATCAGTGCTCATAACTTTGCCTGATACTACATGATACAGTAATACTTCGCTAAGTTGTGGATGATCGAGCAATTGTTGAGCTGTTATGCCTAGTTCGCCAAGCAATTTGACAAATGCTGCGTCTGTTGGTGCAAATACTGTAAACGGTCCCTCTCCTTGAAGTGCTCCTACTAATTCTGCCTTTTGAAGTGCTGCTACCAATACGGTGAAATCTTCTGATCCTACTGCTATTTCCACTATGTCTTGTTCGGCACCAAATGCCGGTATGCTAAAAATCATCACTAATGTCAGTATAATGCTCAATGTCTTTTTCATGGTAATCCTCCTAAATTTTTTATTTTATATTTTGTTTTGCATGCCTGTTATTTCTTAATGTGATATTATCACTAATAGAAATATATGTCAACACTTTTTTTGAATTTGTTTAATTTAATATTTCTATATGAAATATTAAAGCCGTTCCCACTTGGAAACGGCTTTAATCTATTGATTTTTTATATACAATTTATCTGATATTTTTGTCTATGACAGGTTCTCTATTACTACGCTCATAGATGGTCCGCCACCAACACATAAAGAAGCCACACCATATCTGCCATTTCTTCTTTTTAGCTCTTGGATCAGCGTCTGAACAATTCTTGCACCTGTAGCGCCTACAGGATGTCCTAAACCGATGCCTGATCCGTTTGCATTGACTTTATTGATATCAAGCTTCAGAACTTTATTGACTGCTAAAAACTGTGCCGCAAATGCTTCATTGATCTCATAGTAATCAATGTCATCAGCTGTTAATCCTGCCAACTCGATCGATTTTGGTATTGCATAAGCAGGTCCTATTCCCATAATTCTTGGTTCCACACCTGCATTTGCAGTTGCCAGTACTCTTGCCAATGGCTTTAATCCAAGTTCTTTTGCTTTCTCCATTGTTGTTAGAACAAGAGCTGCTGCGGCATCATTGATGCTTGATGCGTTTCCTGCGGTGATGGTGCCATTTTTGTCAAATGCAGGTCTCATGGCAGCTAGCTTCTCTAAAGTAACATCTTCTCTTGGATGCTCATCCTGGTCAATAATGGTTACACCTTTTCTAGTCTTGATTTCCAAAGAAACAATCTCTTCGACAAACAAACCGTTCTTTTTAGCAGCTACTGCTCTCTGGTGGCTCATCAGGGCTAACTCATCCTGCTCTTCTCTGGAAATTCCGTATTCAGTGGCAAGATTCTCCGCAGTTATTCCCATGTGATAGCCTTCCATTGCACATATCAGACCATCATGGAGCATACTGTCCTTTAACTGTCCATCTCCCATTCGGTATCCTTCTCTTGCATTCAACAGAAGATAAGGCGCATTGGTCATACTTTCCATGCCAAGGGCAACTGCGACAGATGCTTTACCTAAAGCAACTGATTGGTAAATCAGTTCAAATGCCTTCATCCCAGAAGCACATTGCTGGTCCAGTGTGTAGGCCCAACCGGTTGTCGGCATACCTGTCTTAATCTGTACTTGTCTGGCAGGATTTCCCTTTTGTCCGTTTTTGTATATACATCCAGCTGCTATTTCTTCAACGTACTTGGGATCAACCCCAGATTTTTTCAAAGCGCCATTAACCGCAGCCACACCCAGTTCCACGGTGCTGAAACTCTTCAATGAGCCCATAAAATCGCCAATAGGTGTCCTGGCTGCTCCTACAATAACTACATCATGCACTTTCATATAACAATCTCTCCTTATTAATGTATTTCTAATTATTATATCATAGGTAGGAATGAAGTTGTATTTTTTCTTTTTTTAGACATTTTTCTAACTCTTATTCCCACTTGAAAAACCTAAGAGAAGTAACGATGCAAATCAATGCTATGAAACACATCACGACAATTGGAAACAACACATCATCCATAGGCAATCCAATCGAGGTGGCTTTAAGCAGTTTTATTCCCTGATTCAAGGGCATGACATCAGCAATCCTTCGTAGCGTTGTGGGCATCACTTCATAAGGTAATGTCGCACCGGAGAAAATAAGCATTGGGAAATATAAGATACTCGCTAGAACGCTTGCAATCTTTATATTTGGAGCCACTCCTCCCACCAATAACCCAATACTGAACATGGATATCATAACTAGAAAGTACGAACCCAAGAACTGTATCCATGAACCACTAAACTGATAGCTGAAAAATACTGCAGCTGTGATATAGACAAGTATTAGTGAAGCAATCGCATAGAGAGCGTAGATTGCAATCTGGACAGCTAAAATGAGAGTGGGACTTGTTGGTGTTACTTGAAACCGTTTTAGAATTTTTTTATTGCGATAATCAGATACAACAAGAGGAAGTCCCATCACGCCACCGGCAGAAATGGCTATCGCCGATACGGCACCAAATGATTGAGCTATAAAGGTGTATTCCGCACCCTCAAACGCAGGTTTGTTTCCATAAAGTATGCCAAGAACAACCATGATTATTACCGGCATGGCAATAGCAAAAATCAGCATGTCCATACCCCGTAAAGATATCTTCAATTCTGTTTTGAACATTGTTTTAAATGCTTTCATTATCATTATCCTCCTCATCTGTGTACCAAAGATAGGCATCCTCAAACTTTTCATACGGACTTGATGAAATGGCTTCCTGTACTGTTCCGTTAAAGATGCTTTTCCCATTTTTTAAAATCGTAATTTGATCGCAAAGTGCTTCAACCTCATCCATGAAATGAGATGTCATAAGAATGGTTAGCCCTTTTGCTTTTAAATCAGAAAGGCATCTCCACACATCTCGCCTAGCTCTAGCATCCAAACCGGTTGTCAACTCATCTAGAAATACAACTTCCGGATCAGGGATTAGTGCAAGAACAATAAACAATCGTTGCTTTTGTCCTCCAGACAGCTCACTAATCTGGCTTTTCAATTTGTCTGAAAGTCCAAATTGTTTTAATAATGCCAAATATCCAGAGGTAGTTTTGTAAAGAGACTGTGTCACCTCACAGAGCTCCTGGACTGTGATTTTTTCCTGATAATTGGCTTCTTGAAACTGGACTCCGACCTTCTCAAACAGTTTTTTACGGTCTTGACTGGGATTCATTCCCAAGATTGATACACTTCCACTATCTTGTTTTTTTGTTCCCAGCATGCATTCAATCGTCGTGCTTTTTCCTGCACCATTTGCGCCCAGCAATCCAAATACTTCACCACGACCAACGTAGATATTTAAATTCTCTACTGCTCTGATGTGGGAGTAAGACTTGCTCAGTTTTTCAACTTTAATTGTTTCTTCCATACTTAAAACCTCCTGATTTTTGCTCAAGCAAAATAATAACACCAGATTAAAGTCTGGTGTTATAGTGGAGGGTTTTTCATTAAAGTTTTTTCATTCTTTTAAGTTGGATGAGCATATTGTCCGCGTTTTTTTCTGCATCTTTTAATGATGTTAGCAATTGATCGCATGCAGAGATGATATCATCGCTTTCTTTTGGTGTGTCAATCACCTCGCGAATACTGACGCAGGGATTGGTGGACAGTGCGTTAAGCATGCGCAATATTGCAGCAAGTGAATAATTCCCACAACGTAAAGATCTAATAATTTTAAGCAGTCTAATGTCTTCATCAGTATAAACTCTATAACCATTTTGTCTTCGTTTAATAGTGAGCAAGCCATTCATCTCCCAATTTCTTAAAGCATCCATTGATATTTGGAGGTGTTCGGCAGCTTCTTTCCTTGTGAAGAAGGTACGATTATCAATTTGTGTACTGCCTTTTATTATCTGCTCC
>DMAP01000236.1 GCA_003446975.1 Clostridiales bacterium
GAGACCACAATGGAGGGAGAGCTTCCTGAACTGCTGAAAATAGTGGAAAAGGCTCAGGAAATATGTGTCGAAGAGGGTGCTGTAAGAGTACTGTCCTTCGTGAAAATAGACTACTCACCGAAGGGCGTGACAATGTATGAAAAAACCTATAAGTACAGATAATAAAGCACTTATCAAAAAAGCATTCATTCCTCTGTTTTATGTGGGGATTCTTCTGCTGTGGCAGTTTATGACAACAATATTGAATGTGCCAAGTTATATTCTACCTTCCCCTTATGTGATATGGTTGGAGTTGATCAGTTCGTTCCCATTGTTGCTGATGCATGCCAGAATTACAGTCATAGAAGTGCTGGTTGGCTTTTCTATCGCGCTGTTGATGAGTGTGGTCTTATCCATCGCAATGGATAGATACAAATACATAAAAGAATTGCTTTACCCGATGATGGTCATCACACAGACTGTGCCAATTATGGCTATCGCACCACTGATGATGATCTGGTTCGGGTTTGGTCTGACACCTAAAATTATAGTAGTGGTGCTCGTATGTTTTTTCCCTATAGCCGTTAGCCTGACAGAGGGTCTTGCTTCTGTGGATCCTGAGCTGATTGATTTGATGAGAACAATGGATGCCAACGAGACTCAGATTTTCATGAAATGTAAGCTTCCTGCATCTTTGCCCTCGTTTTTTGCAGGGTTGAGAATAGCAGCCACCTATAGCGTAATGGGTGCTGTGGTTTCTGAATGGGTGGGTGCCCAAGAAGGACTGGGCATATTCATGACAAGGGTCATGAAGTCTTACAGAACACCGGCATTGTTTGCCGTCATCATATTCATTATTGCAATCACACTGATATTTGTCGCCATAATAGACACCATAGGCAAAAGAGCAATGCCATGGACAAACGAAAGAAGGAGCTTAAGATGAAAAGGATTATTATATCAATACTGATACTGACAGTGACATTCACATTGAATGGGTGTCAAACCAAAACACCGGTCGAAGGTGAGACAGACAAGATAATTTTCACATTGGATTGGTTTCCAAACACTAATCACACAGGGGTATACATCGCCAAGGACAAAGGTTATTTTCAAGAGGAAGGCATAGAGATAGAAATTATACAGCCAGGAGAAAGCACTGCCGAGCAGCTTGTAGCATCAGGATCAGCCCAGTTCGGCGTGAGCTACCAGGAGAGCGTGACATTTGCAAGATCTGAAGGGATTCCCGTTGTCTCAATCGCATCTGTGATCCAGCATAATACCTCGGGATTCATGTCTCTCAAGGATAAAGGCATACAGACTCCCAAAGACTTTGAAGGGAAGAAGTATGGCGGATGGGGATCTCCCATTGAGATTGCGACCCTAGCCTATCTCATGGAACAGGATGGCGGAGACATCTCTCAGGTGGAGATAGTGACTATCGGTGATATAGATTTCTTTGCAGCCAGCCAGACGGGACAGGTGGATTTTGCTTGGGTTTATGAGGGATGGTCTGTCATCGAGGCAGGGCTTAAAGGTTTTGACGTCAATTACATTGATCTAGGTCAGGAAGCTGAAGTATTCGATTACTACACGCCTGTCATCATCACCAGTGAAAAACTTATTGCAGAGGACAGGGATCTGGTTGAGAGATTCATGAGAGCTTTGGCAAAGGGATATGAGTTCGCAGTGGAGAACCCTGAAAAATCAGCTCTGATCTTTCTGAATAGCGCACCTGAGTTGAATGCTGATTTGGTCAAAGCCAGTCAGGTGTTTCTGTCAACGAAATATATCGATGATGCAGAAACCTGGGGATATCAAAATAAAGCGACATGGGACAGGTATACAGAGTGGCTTTTTGAGAACGGATTTATATCCAACAAAGTGGAATCGGAAGAAGCGTTTACCAACGATTTTTTGCAATGAAGGGATGTGATGGCGTGGGTTCAAGGGTAATTCTAAAAAATGTGTCAAAAACCTATATGATGGATCAGGGAAAGAGACTTGATACCCTGGATGATGTGAGCCTTGTCCTGAATGACAAGGAGTTTGTATCGATCGTCGGGCCAAGCGGTTGTGGGAAAAGCACCATATTTCGGCTAATCACAAAGATAGAGAACGAATTCCAAGGAGAGATTCTGATCAATGACCTTCCTGTCAAGGATTCCGGAGCAACCATAAGTTATATGCAACAAAAGGATCTGCTGATGCCATGGAGAAAGGTGATCGATAATGTCATACTGCCATTGGAGATTAAAGGTTTCTCAAGAGAGAGAAGCCTAAAATTGGCTTCAGAGCATATAGATGAATTCGGACTGACAGGATTTGAGCTGGCCTATCCCAACCAACTATCGGGTGGTATGAGACAACGAGCGGCATTACTGAGAACATTTCTAGTCGACAGCAATATCATGCTTCTTGACGAGCCCTTCGGCGCATTGGATGCCATGACAAGAACTGGCATGCAGGAGTGGCTTATGAATATCTGGCAAACCTATCAGAAATCAGTGCTGTTCATCACCCATGATATTGATGAGGCTATATTTTTGTCGGACAGAGTCTACATCCTAAGCGAAAGACCTGGACATGTGTTGTATCAGTTGAATATTGATTTTGACAGACCAAGGAACAAGTCCATTATGGTTTCTGAAAAGTATTTGGCATATAAAAAAGAAATCTCCGCTTATTGTTAATGAAAATCATTTGCATAATCATTATTTTGTATTATAATGATTATGTACATAGATTAATCAATAAGTTATTGTTACAATGAAGGAGGAATAGAATGCCAAGTAAAGGGATTATACTGGCTGTCGTTTTGGGTGTGATTGGATTAGCTTTGATTCCAAAATATATAAATGCCAATAAGAAGCAGGATACAAACAACAATGAAAATACAGCCGTTACAACCAAACTAACAAAGGAGGAAAGCGAAATCGTGATGAAAGAAATCCACCTAGCTGGAGGATGTTTCTGGGGTCTGGAAGAATATATGGACAGGCTGCCTGGTGTCTTTGATGTGACTTCCGGATATGCGAACGGAAACACAGAAAACCCCACATATGAGGAAGTCTGTTACAAGAACACAGGCCATGCGGAAACAGTCCATGTAAGATATGATTCAGAGGTAGTGGATTTGAGGACTTTATTGCTGTACTATTTCCGAGTCATAGATCCTACCAGTGTCAACAAACAAGGAAATGACGTGGGATCACAGTACAGGACAGGCATCTACTACACGGACGAGGCTCAACTGGAAGTCATCAACAAAATCATAGCCGATGAACAGGTCAATTATACAAAGCCCATAGTGGTTGAAGTGGAGCCATTGAAACACTATTATCTGGCAGAGGAATACCACCAGGACTATCTTAAGAAGAATCCCAACGGCTATTGCCATATTGATCTGAATCTTGCGGATGAGATTATCATAGACCCAGAAAAATACATCAAGCCGGAAGATGAAATCATTAGGCAAAACCTTTCGGACTTGGAATATCAGGTAACCCAAAAATCAGCCACTGAAAGACCTTTCACCCACGAGTATTGGAATTTCAATGGGAAGGGGATTTATGTGGATATCGTAACCGGAGAACCGCTATTCACATCGCTGGACAAGTTCGATTCCAATTGCGGATGGCCAAGCTTTGCGAAACCTATCGATGCCGAAGTGGTTGAGTATGAAAAAGATACAACATTCAACATGATCAGAACCGAAGTTAGAAGCAGAGTGGGAGACTCCCATCTGGGACATCTTTTCGAAGATGGGCCTAAGGAACTAGGTGGATTGAGATACTGCATCAATGGCGCATCCCTGAAGTTTATCGCTTATGAGGACATGGAAAAAGAGGGGTATGGCGATCTGATGAGGCTATTTGATTAAGACCATTATCAAAACTCGTGTCCGCATTTGTAGCAAAACCTTGCCTTGGCAAGGTGGTTGGTGGCACCGCATATCTCGCAGGCCTTTACGGTCTGCTTTTTTTGTTCTTTTGACTCATAGGTCAACTCACTTGTGATAATACCGGTAGGCACAGCGATGATGCCATATCCGACAAGCATGAGAAAACTGGCCACGATTTTTCCGAGCTGGGTTTGAGGAGAGATATCGCCATAACCAACGGTTGATACAGTGACAACCGCCCAGTACATGGATTCGGGAATGTTGACGAAGCCGTTTTGCGGCCCTTCGATCACGTACATCAGGGCACCAACGATGACGATAATAAAAATAATCGTGACTAGAAAAACTGTTAATTTAGCCTTGCTGGCCCTCAAGGCTCTCAGGAGAGCACCGGACTCATCAATATATCTGCCCATTTTAAAGACGCTGAACAATCTGAGCAGCCTCAATATCCTTATTATCGGGAAAAACCCCCCATAGGATATGAAGAATCCTAGATAAAGGGGTGCTATGGCCAGAAAATCCACAATGCCATAAAAACTAAACATATATTTGATTTTTTTTGATGATATGATCAATCTCAAAATATACTCAACAGTAAAAACAAACAAAAAAGCAGATTGGATCATATTGATCTTATCGCCATAGGTCAGATGAACAGAGGAAACACTGTCCACAATAATCAGCAGACTGCTTAAAAGAATAGAAAAAATCAACAGGATATCAAAGCCACGTCCTGCTGGTGTATCAATGCCGTTGATAATAGTATCCAATTTGGATTTAAGGCTGTCTTTAGTGTTTTTCATATCCATCACCTGTGGATCTATATATTATCCAAGAATTTTATATGCCATATTGACTAAAATATTGATTCCGTTTAGCATGGCATCTTTGTTGAAAGTCATCTCGGGATTATGTAGGCCTGGAACCAAATCACACCCCAAACCCAGATAGGTTGTCCTGAGTGACGGTTTGAACTTTGTGAATTCATGGAAATCCTCCGATCCTGTTGTTGTTCTTTCACCCAGCAAGCCTTTATCGCCTAAAATCCCAACAATAGACTGGCTGGCAATCTGAATCATATTGTCATCATAGACTGCAGCAGGTAATCCGGGTACGACAGTAACCTCAGCCTTGCAACCCACAGTAGATGCTCCGGTTAGTATGGCATTGTAGACCTTGTCGATCAATAGGGTCATGGACTCATTGGTATTGGCCCTTAAATCAACAGCGAGCTGACCCAACTCGGGGATAGAAGTGGTTCTTGCATCTCCAGCGTTGATGGCAATCAGCTTGGCCGAAGAGGGAATGGTCGGATCTATCCAAATGGCATTGATAGCATTGATGATGGCTGCCATGGCATCAATGGGGTTCTTCCCCATGTGAGGTCTGCCTGAATGGGAGGTCTCACCATGAATGGTTGCGACAATAATGGTTAGAGCACCATGTCTCAAGGCAGATATTGCTTCGCCCATTTGAGCCTCCTCTTTAGGTCTCAGATGTATTCCAACGCACATATCCACTTCATCCATGACTCCCGCTTTCGCCATTGCTCTTGCACCGCTTGTGGTTTCTGACTCCTCCGAGGGTTGAAAAATCAATTTAAGAGCTCCCCGTTTTACGATGCTCAGTTCTTTGGCTATTATTCCAGCAAACAATCCCATCGTTGAATGGGCATCATGACCACAGGAGTGCATAGGAACCTTTTTACCATCGATGATATGATTAAGGGCATCCATATCAGCTCTTATGGCTAACACAGGTCCGGGTTCAGATCCCGTCACACAAGCAGTCAAGCCTGTTCCTGCAATGCCGGTGGTTACGTCAAAGTCATTCTTTCTGAGGTAATCAGAAATATAGGCGGAAGTCTTATATTCCTGTGTGGATAACTCGGGGATGGCATGCAGGTCATTGTAAACCTTTAGGATTTCTTCTTTCTTGCTTGCCGATGATCCGATAATCTTCTTAATCATGTTAAACTCCTCTATTCTATCATTCCATATTCGATAATTGATAAGCCAGACGTTTATTAAGCAAATTATACATGACATAGGTCAATGCAACAACAATAATCAAGTCTACTATAAAAATCAAGAAGGTAGCCAACTTGATATTGATCATCACATAGGTCAAAAATCCTATGCCTAAAGTCATGAGAGCACCTATTGCCATAGCGAAAATAACATTCATGTTCTGTTTCACTGCTCTCTGAGGGTTGTCCCAATCGAGCAGTGGACGGTTGATATCGACCAGTATCCCTGAAAGTATAACTGGCAGAGACGCTGCAAAACCTAGAAATCCTGAAAACAGCAGAGTGCTTAGATCGATTGGAATGTAAAATCTTATGCCGATTGAAATTACAACTATGGTAAAAATTTGCATCAGAATTGGTGCCATAGCTCTGCCTATGATGTGGTCCCTGGTTTCCACAGGGATTATTCGGGTGATATAAAAGGTTTTACCTTCTCTTGAAAAGGTGGTGGAGGCTGTCGGATTCAGCGCCGCAAAAAGCATATAGGCTCCGGCGAGACCAAAGGCAAAGAGTTTCACGTTTGATTGATAGATTCCAATAAAAACATCCAGGTCTGAGGTTACACCAGTCAAGGCAGGCATGACCAGGAATATGAATGGAACAAGAACCACTATGCTGACACAGTTGAACATGTAGATAGGTGTCTTGACCAATGTGACCAAATCAACCTTGAAGATAGCCATAAAGCTCTTGGAGACTCTGCTGGAAGCTTTTGTGAATTCCTCACTGGATAAGGCTTTTTTCTTTGATTGAATCTCATTGCCACCGATGATTCCACCCAAATACATTTTCTCACCAAATAGCACCATGATTATAAAAAACACAGCACTGGTCGCCAGGAAGCCCGTTATACCAGTCAAGGCGTTGATGCTGTTATCAGCAAGGCTTAGAGACACCCATCTGGACAAGGGATAGAAGCGGCCAAGCATATCGATCATGTATCGGTTGTCGGTAAAAAGTTTAGAGAAGAACTCCTGTTCATTTCCAAAAGGGATGTTCATCATAGCTCGTTGTATGACGATTTGCAGACCAAGAAATACAAACAGGAACAGAAACATGGAAACAACACGGATCAGATCTTTCTTGCCTTTGATATTGGTGAACTTCATAATAGTGATGATGATGATCGATGCCAAGGTCAAAGGAACCACAGGGGTTACGAGAAACAGAAGTACGGCCTTCAGATAATAGATCAGACCACCCCCCATCAGGCTATGGTTTATGATGATTATCGGCATGATAAAAATGCCCAATACAAAATATTCAAACACTAAAAGAGAGATAAATTTCGATATCACGATACTTTTCCCTGAAATCGGAAGCGGAATCAGCATATCGGTGTCTCTTGAAAAATAGTAATAGGACAATACATAGGTCAATCCAAGAAAAAAAACCATCATGACGGCGGCATAGTGTGCCAGTGCCATGAAATAGGATTCTTGATTGATCATCAGAAAGGACATCCCAATTTGTTTCATCAGTCTGACATATAGAACATAAGCTGGCATCATGGCGATGACGACAAAAATGAACAATAGCACTTTCTTGGCTTCCTTCATATTCCTATACTGATTGAAGCTTGCTGGGTTAAGCGAATGTAAATTGAAATTGTTGATCAAACTCGCCCGAGTCAATATGAAAATTTCTCTCATTATTGAGTCACCTCCAGGAATATTCTTTCGAGGGACTCCTCTCGGCCTGCTTTGGCCCTAAGTTCTGCCATGGTTCCATGGGCTATGATCTGACCATTATTGATGATACTTATGCGGTCGCAGATTTTTTCTGCCACTTCCAATACATGGGTCGAGAAAAACACTGATTTGCCTCGGTCGCACATTTCACGCATGACTTCCTTGATATTGAAGGCTGATTTGGGATCCAATCCTACCATGGGCTCATCCAATACAAACAGATCCGGATCGTTGATCAGAGCACCGGTTAGAACAATTTTCTGCTTCATGCCATGGGAATATGAATTAATCAGGTCATTGGCAGCTTCCTCAAGGCTGAAAAGTTTCAGGTATTTTTTAATTCTCTCAGAGCGATCCTCTTTGGATACCTTGTATACGTCAGCCATAAAGTTCAGGTATTCAAGCCCTCTAAGCTTATCATATATCTGTGGATTGTCAGGAACATAACCCATTTTGAGCTTGGCTTTTAGACTATCTTTTTGGGTATCTATTCCATCAACTAGAATAACACCACTATCTTGTTTCAATAGACCAACAATCATTTTTATAGTGGTTGTCTTGCCTGCTCCATTTGGACCCAGAAAACCATAAATCTCACCAGGTTTCACTTCAAATGAAATATTATCAACGGCTTTAGTGGCTCCTTTTGAGTATGATTTTGACAGATTTTCTATTTTTAACATTTTTTCCTCCGACGTTTAGTTTTGAAGAATGAAGTTAATAATATAATCCAACAGAGGTGGATATACTTCATTCTTCACATAATACTCCTCCGGACTTGGCGTGCCTTCCCCAAGCATCATTAGGTGATTCAGACCACTCCATATCTGAAGGGTGTAATTATCTTTGTCACTTACAGCATTGTTCATTATTTCAAATTCACTTATCGGCACCTGATAATCCCTGTCACCTTGGAAGACATAAACAGGCTTATCGATTTGTCTCGCCATTGCCACTGGATCGTAGTTTGCCAAATCAGCCCAATATGCTTTAAAAGCACCCAGAACAGCCTCGTTTTCGCCAATAGAGTCTGGATTTAATGATTTTTCTGCCTGCAGGGTCATTTCATCGATATACGTCTGCTCTTCTTCGGTAACTTCTCCGTCTATCATTGCCAAGTACTCCAGCTGATATGGAATTATTTCACCGAGGCTTGAAAAAATACCGGCTGCTATTATATAGCCTTTGGCATCAGGTGTCAGTTCCGCAATTCTTGGAATCAGGTAACCACCCAAGCTGTGACCCATAACAAATATATTGTCACTGTCGATGTAGTCCAGGGTTTTGGCATAGTCCACTGCCTCAACCGCATCGTCTATGGTCTCATCATAGACAGTAAGATCTTTAAGCAATGCCATTTGTGCGCCGTAGGTGAAGGTTCTCTTGTCATATCTCAGGACGCTGACACCTCTTTCAGCCATGTAATGGGCAATATCCTTGAAGGGCTCATTTAATCCCACAGTCTCGTTCATGTCATTGGGTCCGGAACCATGGACCAGTATCAATACGGGATGCTTGCCAGGCAGTGGATTCTCACCATCTGTTGAGGGAACGGTGATTTTACCCCTCAAAGGCCAATCCTTCAAGCCAAATTCTACATCAATTTCCACTAAACCGGTTGGTTTTTCTGGATTGACATCTTCATCAAAAGTAAAGGGTGTGAAATTAAAACCGGCTATC
The DNA here is from genome assembly GCA_003446975.1 of Clostridiales bacterium. Classification (GTDB taxonomy): domain Bacteria; phylum Bacillota; class Clostridia; order Tissierellales; family Dethiosulfatibacteraceae; genus 38-11. The sequence continues at coordinate 9,287 of DMAP01000236.1, forward strand.
AATCCTTTTTTATCAAACACAACATTGGCATTTAGTGATGTTTTTTCAAGAATCACACCTGTTGTGTAGAATCCATAGTCCCCTTGAAAACGAGTTTCTGCGCCGATAAATCTATCAAAAGGGCCGTATTTGGAATACATGTCATCAAAAAAGGTCTTATAGGAATCTGGGTTGATGGCCTTGGTCATGGTTTCATCATGCTGATAAACAGCATAAGCCTTCTCGTATTCTCCGCTGAATAGACTCTCCAGATATGCTGAACCTGTTCGAGCAATATAAGCCTCATCCACAACAAGCTCCTCTGTTGGTTCAGTTTCGCCAGTTGGCGTTGATGACGTTGTCGGACCTTGATTTCTGCAAGCCGTTGATAGAATAAGCGATGCGCATAACGTCAATAATATTATTTTTTTCATAAAATCCTCCAGAATTATCAATTGTAAACATATTTGAATCAGTCTCATTATACTACACAAAAAATAATAAATCATCCAAGAACGGAATTTATAATCATTATTTAATCAATTTTTAAGATTTGATCAAAATCTCCACCAAATTAAATTAGGTTTAAAGAATGTACGAATTTTGATATAATATTATGTGGATTCTGTATCGCAGGATTCAATTGGAATGTAAAAAAAATTAGATAGGAGAAAGGAAATGGAGAAAAAGATCAAATCATTTATTAGAGTGAGAATGAGTGCTCATGATGCCCACTATGGAGGCAATCTGGTGGATGGGGCCAGGATGTTGAACCTGTTTGGCGACATAGCAACAGAACTATTAATAATCAATGATGGAGATGAGGGTCTATTTGTCGCATATGATAATGTTGAGTTCACGGCACCTGTCTATGCAGGAGAGTACATTGAGGCTGAAGGTTGGATTACCAAAAAAGGCAATACCTCTAGGAAAATGGAGTTTGTTGCCAAAAAGGTTATCGTTCCAAGAACAGATATCAGCGAATCCGCTTGCGATATATTGGAAGAACCTGTTATCGTCTGCAAAGCCAGTGGCACATGTGTCGTCACTAAGGAAAACCAGAGAAAAGGGTAATTCATATTTAGTTAAGAAAATCTGTATAAGTTAAGAAAATATTAATTGTAATTAG
>DMAP01000014.1 GCA_003446975.1 Clostridiales bacterium
AATAAATCAAGATTCAAGATCTGACCATCAGCCTTCCTTACTGCATTACTGGTTATTTGATATGCATTCTCTCCGATACAATCTCAGGATGTTTCAATATATTGCTATGTTTTTCAGGGTTGATTAAATCTTAATTTCGTTTTTTGGCAAGGCGTTACGCTTGGAACGTGAACATCTCAGCACCAAACAGACTATTGGTACCCCTATGAAAGCAACAAGTCTTCAGATTGAGCATCCGGGGAATATAGCTCTCCACAATCATAATGATTTCTCGGAAAAACAACTCGAAAGTCTGTTACAGTCCTCGTTGCGAGGGACTCCATCGAGTTTAGATGCCCACCTCATTTGTCACACCCAAAATATTGCGCTGACGGGAACTAAGACAAAACTACATTGCTATTATCTACCGCTGGACGGAAATGGACGAGTCAGGGTGAAACCTTTAGCTGAGCATCTAAGGCACAGGATAATAGATTACGCAATCCCACGAGCAACAGTTAACGAAGCAAAAAGCCTAGCAATAAGCACAAACTCGATGGCTCCCATTTTGAAGCTCGATGAAAGAGCTAAAAAGTTGTTAACTCATCTAGCGACAAGTGGTGAGGGAGGAGAGTTGTTACTGTTTGCTATGGCTGAGGCAATTTTTGGAATAACTCAAATCATATGTAAAATGACACTGAAGACATCAACCTCCATGCATTATCATGGATCCGATGGGGTCTATGCCGAAATTAGAGCAGAAGGCGGTTTGAACATTTATTGGGGGGAATCAAAAGTTTACCAATCACCATCAACAGCGATTTCTAACTGTCTAGAATCACTATCACCATTTTTACTTGAAGAAGACGGAGAAGATGCAGAGAGAAATCAAGATATATTATTGATAAACGAGTTTGCCAACTTTGATGATGAAAGATTGATAAACGGACTCAAAGAATTCCTAGACAAAGATAATCCAAAATCGCACAAAACCCGCCACTGTGGATTTGCCCTCACCGCTTTTGATTCAAAGTCTTATCCTACAGTAGGAGCATCGAAATCGGCTGAAGAAATCGCCGCTTCAATAACAAGACAACTTAACAACTGGAAATCAACGACTACCGGGCATATTTCGGCTAACAGTCTAGAATCATTTGATATGCATTTCATATGTGTTCCGATGCCTTCGGTTGAAGCCTTTAGAAGTTACTTTTTAAAGTTATTAGGAGCGGGCAATGACTCTTAATGACTTACATAAATGGATTATATCTTCTGATGGTCTGAAAGATGAGATAGCAATACTAAACCGCTATTCAGCATCTAATGAGTTTGCATACTTACAAAAAAGCAGTGATATTCTAAACTACTCTCCAGATTGGAAAAGATTGCTTTTTGCAGCAAGCATTCTTTCGATATCTCAAGAGACACAAGAAAATGAAACCGCTCTTCGGATAGCTCTAGCAGGAATACTCTATTCTGATAGTCAAGTAACCATTGATGCCAGTGCGATGATATTGACTCAGCTATCCAATCAGCGGTCAGTAAAACTCGCTGTAGACAAAGAATTTTTGCTGGACGGAATTGAAGGACGAGTTGGGATAATCGGACGACTTCTTATTGAACGTAGAGAGTTGGAAAATCTTGTTATCCCAGCCAAAGACGATCCTATTTGTGCAAGCCGTTTTCAAAAGGTCTTTTGGGATAAACTCAACACATTCTCTTGGGTATCAGCGTCAGCGCCCACTGCTTCAGGAAAAACATACTTAGTGCTTCAGTGGCTTTTAAATGAGTTCCGATTGAAGCGCGCTAACCTTGCAGTTTTTTTAGCTCCGACAAGAGCATTAGTTGGAGAAATCGAACGAGAGATTCAAATCCAAAATACTGAATATGGCATTGATGGATTACGAGTAGCATCTCTACCTCTTGCTTCGTTCGGAGATCAGAGCAAACCAACCATCCTCGTCTTCACCCAAGAACGATTACATGTTTTTTTAAACTATGCCAAAGAGATCCCGATCATTGACATATTAATTGTCGATGAAGCTCACAAGATCGGAGATAGACAACGAGGAGTTTTGTTACAAGATGCGATTGAACGTGTAAGCAACCAATCTTCACATCAAAAGATTACATTTTTAAGCCCATTAACAGAGAATCCAGGAATTTTTATTCAAGAAAAACCAAACACAGCTATTATCCCTAACGACAGTTTTACAGTGGTTCAAAGTCTTATTGTCGCGGAACAGCTACCGAGAGATACTAGACAGTGGAGATTTAAGCTTGTCCAAGGTAATTATATTGACGATATAGGCTCAATTACTCTGCATGCTAGGCCAGAAACAGATATCAAAAGACTTTCATATATCGCCTTAGCAGCAGGCAAAAGCACCATCGGGACTCTTGTTTATGCAAATGGAGCGGCAGAGGCAGAAAAAATAGCTCAGCAAATATACGAAGGCTTGCGTGACGAAGAGATCATAGAGGACGTTAAGCTTAACGATCTTTCTGATTTTATAAAAAAAATAATTCATAATAAATATCTCTTAGCTTCCCTGGTCCATAAAGGTGTCGCCTTTCACTATGGAAACATGCCGACTCTTCTTCGCACCGAGATTGAAACTCTCTTCAAGGAGGGACGAATCAAATTTTTGGTTTGTACTTCGACGCTAATCGAAGGAGTTAATCTAGCATGTCGCACTATCGTTATGCGCGGCCCTAGAAAAGGGAATGGCAATCCAATGAAACCGCATGATTTTTGGAATTTAGCCGGAAGAGCTGGAAGGTGGGGGCAAGATTTTAGTGGTAATATTATATGTGTGGATGTGAACAGACCAAAGCTCTGGCCCGAGGGAGTTCCCAAGCGTTCAAGATATCCCGTCCGAAGGGAAACGGATAATGTTCTCGGAAAGCAAAAAGAAATGTTAGAATATCTAGGCAATCGGGAAGCAATGCAACCGTCTGAGCTTGTACCTGAGTATGAGCAGGTTGTTGCGTATTTGTTATCCAAACAGGCTCGTGAAGGGTCTTTTAAAAACTCGCCATCAATAAAAAACTTACCTGATGAGTATGTTACCGATCTGACAGTACACATCAAATCAATATTTGATCGTATCGACGTTCCAAATGATATCATTAACAGGCACCCCGGAGTAAGTGCGATCGCATTGCAAGGAATGCTCACATATTTTAGAAACAGAAATAAACCTGTCGAAGAGCTATTGCCATCAACACCTGATAGTGATGACGCACATTCAAATTTAATTGCAATATTTTATCGTATAAATAAGTCATGTTATAGCGCATTTTATCCTCAAGGATCAGTTCCTGTATTTGCACTTATTACGCTCGAGTGGATGCGAGGTTATTCTTTACGGAGTATTATTCAAAACAGAATTAAATATCTAAAAGATAAAAACAAACAATACCAATTACCAAAACTCATTAGAGACACAATGCGGGAAGTTGAAGAAATTGCACGATTCAGAGCGCCTAAATATTTATCAGCTTATATGGATGTATTAAAGTATCACTTAGAAGAAATAGGTAAATCTTCTTTATTACATGAAGACATTAAGTATGATATTTATCTTGAATTTGGAGTTGGAACAGAAACGTTGCTCTCACTTATTGGAATTGGCTTGTCACGGACAAGTGCAGTTGCGATAAACGATTTTTTGGCAAACGACGGAATGAGTGAAGATGAAGTACTCGCATGGCTAAACGAGAAGCGATGGGAAAGTTTTGACATTCCAGCAATTGTTACAAATGAAATAGATACGTTATTGAAGCGTAAATCAATGACCTTAAACTTGGGGTCGCATCTTGGATCTTGATTTTGTCAGTGCCTACTG
>DMAP01000087.1 GCA_003446975.1 Clostridiales bacterium
AGGTTTTTAGTTGGGTTTGTGTCATCGTCACTGTTCTCTCTTTCATAGTTTATAGTGTAGCGCAAAGTGACATTTTCTCAAGTTAATTATATAGTGACATTATCACAAGTTAACAACAAGAATGAATGATTATTGTTGCACTTTGGACAACTGATTGATACAATTTTTTGCATGAGGACTTCATCCTTTCTGGGAGGTATTTGTTTTCGGCAAAAAACATTGTACCACAGAGAGTTTAGGGTCCTCAATTTTCATTTAAGTTTACAAATCGCAAAATGATTAAAGGAGGCGAATCAATGAAGAAACATAATATTTATACCATGAGTGTAGCACGTGTCTATCCACTTTATGTAGCCAAGGCAGAAAAAAAGGGACGCACAAAGGCAGAAGTGGATGAAATAATTCACTGGCTGACGGGTTACAGTCCGGAGGAGCTAGAAACACAATTGGAAAAGGAGACTGATTTTGAAACCTTTTTTAAAGAAGCACCAAAATTAAACCCTTTACGATTACTGATAAAGGGTGTTGTCTGTGGTGTCCGCGTGGAGGATATTGAAGAACCAATAATGAAAGAGATACGTTATTTGGATAAACTAATAGATGAGTTGGCCAAAGGAAAGAAGATGGAGAAAATCCTGCGAGGCAATTAATAAATCAACAATAAGAACAATGCAACATAGTTTGAAAGGATCTGTTTAGAAATGGCAAGGAGGTATTTTTGTGAAAAAATTCATTGTTGAAGATAGCTTTTGGGAACTATTTCCAAAAGCAAAAATTGGCGTTATTGTTTTTAATGGAATTGACAATGCAATTAAGAATGTTGAAAAGTATGAAGAGTTGCTTAGAGAATCTGAGAAGCAATCTCTCTTGCATTTGACCAAAGAAGATTTCAGCACCAATGATGTTATTAGGGTATGGAGGGACGCTTTTCAAAGGTTCAAGACTAAAAAAGGAGCGAGGTCATCCATTGAAGCACTGCTAAAACGTGCTTATAAAGGGGATCATATTGGAAGTATCAATCCATTGGTTGATATCTACAATTCAATTTCTCTAAGATACGCATTGCCGTGTGGTGGAGAGGATATTGATACTTTTATTGGCAATGTCAGACTGACAACAGCGCGAGGCGATGAATCTTTTATAACACTTGGAACGGATGAAAATGCACCGCCTTATGAAGGGGAAATAGTATACAAGGATGATGCAGGAGCTATATGCCGATGCTGGAATTGGCGGGAATCTGTCAGGACGATGCTCACTGAAAAAACGGAAAATGCCTTCTTGTGTATGGAGTTGGTAGATAACAAAAGAGAAGATGAACTCAACAATGCTTTGGGTGAACTGGCAAATTTGGTGGTGAAACACATAGGAGGTTCCTATCGAATTTCTATTTTGGATATTAACAATCAGGAAATATCAGTCGGTTGATTTGGAGAGGAACTTCCCAAACTTCACATCCTCTGTTAGGATATGATTTGTAATCCAAGAAGATACCATGTCTATCAGGTAAGTGAAATAATCTGTTTCTTCGTTATTAATGGCAGTATTATACGCATGCTGAATTTTTTCTATAAAATTGTTATGCATGATAATATGAGAATCCATATAAACGTACCCCATCTCTGCCATTAGACCTTCTTCAAATTTGAAGTGCTGCTCTATATAATCATTTAGTTCTTGAAAAAAAGCGACCAACTCTTCTTTATAATCAAATGCCTCTTCGGAGAAAACCAACTTAGACAACTTGTTTCCAATTTCAAACAATTTTTTATGTTGGTCGTCAACACTGTTGATTCCAACACTATATTTCGTTTGCCATTCAAACGGGGATAAAAGTGATTCTGATTCTAAGTTCGAGAAAAAATTTTCAAGAATTTCTTTTTCCGCCAAAGGCTTGCTGAATAAGTATCCTTGAATTCTATCACAATGATTTTGAATGAGATATTCCATCTGTTCCTGCTTTTCGACACCTTCAGCCAAGACTATCATGCCCATCTTGCGTCCTAGCAGTATTATCATATCGGTGATACAAATGTGATTGTTTCTATTTAATATTGAGTCAATAAAAATCTTATCAATTTTCAATATGTCGATGGGAAGATATTGTAATTCGCTTAAGGAAGAATATCCTTTGCCAAAATCATCCATGGCTATTTGTATTCCACTATCTCTCAATTGTTCAAGCTTTTTGTGAATTGCTTCATAGGACTCAACAAAAACGGATTCCGTTATTTCGAGTTCCAGATGTTTTGGGTCAAGATCGATCAATTCAATTATAGACAACACAGAATCAACGAAGTCATCTCGTATCAATTGAACAAGAGAAACATTCACAGATATAGTGAAGTCAGTATATCCTTTGTTCCTAAGCTTTTTAATGAAAAAGCAGGCATTTCTTAGAACCCAAGACCCGATAGGAACAATCAAATCATTTGATTCTGCTATTGGGATAAAATCAGATGGAGATACTGTGCCCAACTCAGGATTGTGCCATCTCAACAAAGCCTCAAAACCACAAATCTTTTTTGAAGCCAAATCTAATTGAGGTTGATAATATATTTCAAACTCATTGTTATCTAAAGCAGAATGCAGCTGTTTTTCTAGAATCATTCTATCAATGATGTCTTGATGAAACTTATCTTTAAAGATAACGTATGTATTTTTACCAACTGTTTTGGCTTCGTTTCTTGCGATGTCTGCATCCCTAATCAGTTCCTCAGCTGTTTTTCCATCGTCAAAGGATATTACGATTCCTATATTAACAGTTGTATGTGACTTAACACCTCCCATAATTAATGGTGATTTAAAGCATTGTATCAGCTTTTCAGCGCAAGCATCTACCTCATCCTTGGATGAAAAGGCATGGAGAAATAAGCAAAATTCGGGACCATTCATTCGATATATAGTGCCTTCGTTGTAGAACAATGATAATAGTCTTTTCCCAACTGCAATCAAAAACTCATCACCTAAAGCATAGCCATAAGTCGAATTAATCAACTTTAAGTTGCTAAAATCAATGCTCGCAATAGCCAAGCCTGAACTAGGACTACTCTTTAGTTTAACGCTAATATCGTTGCAAAGGGATATTCTATTAGGTAGACCAGTCAGGCTGTCATGACTTTCCCAATAATGCAAACTTCTTTGAAGATTGGACAAACTATCTTTTTTTTGAACTAAATCCAACTCAATTCTTTTAATTTGACTGATATCATTAAAAATGGTTACAAAATAATCGGTTTTAGGAGAATAAGCACTAATTAAAAACCACTTATCGAGTGGTTTTGAAAATGATTCAAAGGACATTGGCTCACCTTTTATTGCTACATTACCATATACACCAATCCAATCAAATACATCTTGACTTATGTTAGGTATGACTTCGCTAATTTTTTTGCCTAGGATATTGAATTTCTTCAGACCGGTGATGATTTCAAAGGAAGGATTTACATCAATAAACACGTAATCACATGGATTCCCATCTTCATCAAGAATTATTTTATGGAGAGCATAGGCATTTATCATACGAGATATTGCCATTTCATAAAATTCCAATAAAGATTTATTATCAGTTTCATATGTTATATTTTTCTTTTCGAAAAATTTCAAGTAATCCATAACCTAGCCATCCTCCAATTTAATACAAAATGCACTCTGCTTTTCACGTCACCATTATATCACATTCGGTGTCAACATCAACAGGGTTATTGGGTTCAGTCGGCGTGAAACGCCATCGGCCACTCGCTTAAGGAGCATGAAAAAGTTATATTGCTGTGTATCGCAAAAAGTGTATAATAAGTTAAAGTCCGTACCTTATTTACTGCGAAGAATATCAGGGGAGCATTGTGAAAATGGAGATCAAGAATCCCAATAGTAGTATTTGCTACATCTTTGATATCCGAAAGGATATGCTTTATTTTATGAAAGGAAACGGTGACTAAAAATATGACACTCAGTAACAAACCACATCAATCAATAGATGCTTATATTGCGGCTCAATCTGAGGATATACAGCCATTGCTGAATAGGGTAAGAGATACAATTCGAGAAGTTCTGCCAAAAGCACAAGAACGCATCTCATGGCGGATGCCGACGTTTTGGCATACACACAACATTATCCATTTTGCAGCATATAAGAATCACATTGGATTGTATCCTGGAGATAAAGCCATAGAGCATTTTCAAGATAGGTTAATGGCTTACAAGACAAGCAAAGGAGCCGTGCAGTTTCCATATGACAAACCTATTCCATTGGAACTGATAGGAGAGATAGCATTATGGTGTTATAAAACGGGAAACCATCATTGATAGATTGTTAAATTCACAATGGATTTACTAAACGAATTAGAATATTTTGGAGGATTGTTATGAAATTTTGTTGGAGTACCTTGCATGTCAAGAATATGACTGAATCATTAACGTTTTATCAAGAAATAGTTGGACTTAAGCTAGACAGACATTTTCGTACTGAAACGGGCATGGAAATCGCCTTCCTTGGAGAGGGTGAGACAAAAGTTGAACTGATTGGCAAAGAAGAAGAGGAACCCATTGAGATTGGCAAAGACATTTCCTGGGGATTTGAAATTGAGTCAGTCAACAATATGATGGATTTTCTAAAAGACAAAGGCATTGCGATCCACGAAGGACCCTTTCAGCCTAATCCGAATATAAGGTTTTTTTACATTATGGACCCTAATGGACTTAAAATTCAATTTGTAGAAACTATTAAATATTGATACTAATCGGAGATGATTTTTTGAAATCACACTTAAAATTGATTGTTGCATATGCATTGATCTTGCTAATGGTTGTGGCTGGCTGTAGTCATGAAGATTCAGGTTTGTCCATCCATCCAGAAATATATGAGTATACACCGACCATGTCGTCTGTACCAGGCATAGCCCTTACTGCTTCATTTCAAAGAGATTTGAAAAACAAGAACTATAAATTTCATTGGATTGCTGAACAGGGAATCTTTCTTACCTGGCATGACGATGGAATGGGACGAATAGAGGCTTTGGGCAATGATATTAAAACGAATGTCCATACATGAATGATTGAACCGATAGAGACACAGTTTGAATAGACTGTGTTTTTATATTTGGAAGCATATTGAAAATTTGTGCAAAAGGAGTAGAATGAAATTATAGAAGAAACTCCATTCTAAAGGAAGTGAGATTATGAAACCTTATCCGGAATTAAAAACTGGGAAGTGGGCTTTCATTTTAACGATTGGCTTTTTAACAGTGTTGATAATCTTTTTTCTATTAATGTCAATTGGATATGTGGATTTTGATACAGGGCATTGGTGGGATTTGACAGTAGCTATTGCCGTTTTCTTGATTGTACCTGCATTCTTACTAAGTGTTATTGCGATACGAAAAGAAAAAACAACTATTACATATGCAGCTTTAGTCATTGGATTATTGGCAATTGCATTTTTGTTGACACATAGCTTGTTCATAAGTGATTGAATCGAGTCATATGAAGGAGGATAACAAAGATGTCTAATGAAGGTAAGCATAGTCCCATTATAGCCTTAATCTTTATACCATTGGTTGGATTTATTTTGCTGAACATCACGTTTCTTGTGGCGGCTGTGATCAGACTGGGTTTTGATAGGGTATTTCTGGCAAGCAATATAGAGCGAGCTCCTTGGATGCCAAGGTTTTTTCATATTTTCACAGCGCTAATCTTGTTTTTGTTGTCTTATCTCATCATAAGGATAAAAAACATGAGACCTTTGTTTAAGGCAACTTACACAATGGTGCCCACAGCGCTACTCTTGGTTTATATAGGCATGTTTTTGTATAATTGGCCAATAGCTGTTTATATAATCAGTGGTCTGATAATAGCATCCATTTTGTTTTATCTTTATAGAACCAAGCGCTCCTGGATGTACTACTATGCGGTCGGACTGGTTTCGGCAACACTTCTCTACATGCAAATAAATGGAATGGACATTTGATTTTAGAAACCGATAATCATTATGAAGACAAAAAAGATTAGATCACTTGAATCATGTGATATAATTAAAATTATAGAAAAGTCGGGTGTAGGTGATCAAATTGGGAAACAAAAGAGAGTTGATTGATAGTCTTAAAGCGTTTTTTAAAGCAGCCTTCGATTTTAAAGAAAATTCTAGGCAAAGCATTAAAAAAGAGGCTTATGACGAAATGGACAATTTTATGCTTCTCTGCTTTGGCGATTTATTGGGAATTCCTGTGCCTACTTCCTATTACACGCTTGAATTACTGCCATATCTTGCAGAAGACCTGGAAGGTTGGGAGAGAAGAATAATGGCCAGAGAAAGCATCTATGGAGATAGATGGGGAGATTTTTGCTGTTAGGAGGGGCGAGGATGAATAAACTCGTATTTTTTGGTGGCAAAGGGGGAGTAGGAAAGACAACCGCTTCATCCGCCTATGCTTATCATTGCAGGGAAAAAGGAGATAAAACTTTGCTGGTATCAACAGATCCAGCTCATTCTTTGTGTGATATTTTTGAAAGAAAAATTGGATCAAGAATAACTGAAATCAAAGAAAATCTTTATGCTTTTGAGATTGATCCAGAGGAAGAAAGTAAAAAATACATTAACAATATAAAAAGAAATATGAAAGATATCGTCAGTCCGATCATCGTAAAAGAAATAGAGAGGCAGCTGGATGCTGCGGCTGTTTCACCTGGATCTGATGAATCGGCTGTTTTTGACAAACTGATGGAGATTATAATTGATTATCAGAAGGATTATGATCGGATAATCATTGACACGGCTCCAACAGGACATACTTTACGACTGCTCTCTCTTCCTGAGCTTTTAGGTGGTTGGATGGACAAGCTGATTGAGAAAAGGAAAAAAGCCATGGAGCTCTATGAAATGGCCACGCGTGAAGATAAGAAAATGGAATCAATCATTGAGAAAGATCCTGTTCTCTCGAAACTAAACGATAGAAAAGGAAAAATGGAAAAAGTCAGAGAAATTTTGACTAACGGGGATTTAGTGTCTTTTGTTTTTGTACTAAATCCAGAAAAGCTACCGATAGAAGAAACAAAAAAAGCGGTTACTACCCTGGAGAAGTATAATATTCACATAAAGGAGCTTATTATAAATAGAATATTACCTATCAGAACAGAGGGAAAATTCTGGGAGAATAGAAAAAAATTGGAAGACAAGTATATGTTGGAAATCGAAGATGTCTTTTCAAGTAAAAAGCTTATAAAAATACCTTTAATCGATGAAGACGTCAAAATGGATAATCTGAAATATATAAGTAATTATTTCGAAGGATTGGATTGAGGTATTACACATGGTTTTTAAAAGATTAATAAAGAAAATGCAGAAAGATTATATTGTTAAACGGGTGGATGGTATTGAACTGCCAAGTTTTAATGAAGGAAAGTTAATTAGAGAGCACATCGTGTTTACTGGCAGGGTGCAAAAAATCGGGTTTAGAATGGAAATGAATCTTATAGCCCAAAGAATCGGATTGACAGGTTGGGTCAAGAATAATGACTCTGGATCTGTTGAAGCTGAAGTTCAGGGAGATAAAGACAAAATCGATTTTTTGAAGCAACAGATGAAATCCTTGAAGAGGGCGAAAGTTTCGCATATAGAGACAAGAGAGCTGCAGGTTGAAGAAAACGAAAAATCTTTTGTTGTTATCCGCGAAGATTCCATAACAGATTTTTAATACAATTGAAAACTTGGAGGTTTTATGAGCAATGTATTGATGGATAAGATGAAGCAGGGCATACCGGTCTATGGTCCGTGGGTTGTGACTAATAGCTTGGACAATGTCATCATGTTTGGAAGAGCAGGTGTTGATTGCCTAATTATTGACTGCGAGCACGGCAATATGAGCATGGAGACAGCAGGAACAATGGTTTCTGCCTTGCGTCAGTTTCCTGTAACCCCTTTGTTGAGAGTGCCTGGGAATGATCTTATTTGGATCAAGAAAGGATTGGATACAGGTGCTGATGGCATTATGCTTCCGATGATTAACTCAAAGGAGGAAGCTGAATCAGCCATATCGTATTGTAAATATCCACCTGTAGGCGTAAGAGGGCTTGGCGCTGGAAGAGCCACCAATTCCTTTGTGGATGGCAATGAATATTTTCAAAGAGCTAATAGAGATGTTTTGATTATTGTACAGATCGAGCACCTTAAGGCAGTGGAACAAATAGAAGAAATTCTTTCTGTGACGGGAATCGATGTGGCTTTTATCGGTCCTTATGATTTGTCGGTTTCTATGGGAATTCCAGGTCAGACACAGCACAAGGAGATTGAGCTTGCGATAAAAAAAGTGCTGAAAGCATGTGAAAAGCATTCTATCATACCCGGTATTTTCGCAGGTAAGACGCATTTGAAGAAATACAGAGAAATGGGTTTTAAACTTTTATTGGGTGGATTGGATGGTCATATGCTATACGAAGCGGCTTTAGATTACAAAAAGACTTTTGAAGAAGATTAATGAAAAAAATGAGTTCTGAGAAATCAGGGCTTTTTTTAATTGATTTTTTTATTTCAAAAAATATCTTAAATCAACAAAAAAACAATCTAAATCAATAAATATATATTGCAAAACGATAAATAATAGATTACAATCAGACTATCATAAGTTAGAGAGGAGCTTTTTATGAAATATCCATCAACAATCTTCTT
>DMAP01000121.1 GCA_003446975.1 Clostridiales bacterium
TCTTAGAAAAAAAGGATTATCTAAAGCGGCAAAAAAATCTGACAGGATTGCAGCTGAAGGTTTGGTTTCAGCCTACATCCATGGCGGAAGGATAGGCGTTTTGATAGAAGTCAACAGTGAGACGGATTTTGTAGCAAAAAATGAGGAGTTTCAAGCCTTTGTAAAAGACTTGGCGATGCAGGTGGCAGCTCAGAACCCAAAATACATAAGACCTGAAGATGTTCCAGCTGAAGTGTTGGAAAAAGAAAAGGAGATCTTGAAGGCTCAAGCTCTGAATGAAGGAAAACCTGAAAAGATTGTCGATAAGATGGTCGAGGGCAGAATCAAAAAATACTACGATGAGAATTGCTTGATCTGTCAATCTTTCATCAAGAATCCTGATATTACCATACAAGATCTTTTAAATGAGAAAATCGCCAAAATCGGTGAAAATCTTATCATAAGAAGATTCACAAGATATGAAGTAGGTGAAGGAATAGAAAAGAAAGCTGAAAACTTTGCAGAAGAAGTTGCTAAACAAATAAATATGTAATATTATTAGATGGAGGACAATTTGTTCTCCATTATAATTATACTTGGATATGGAGGTTTTATGGAGCATAAGTACAAGAGAATTGTCTTAAAGATAAGCGGAGAAGCTTTAGGCGGTGAAAAAGGCAATGGCATAGATGAATTGACGATAGCCCATATTGCCAGAGTCATCAAAGAAGTCAATGAAATGGGCATTCAGGTTGCTGTTGTCGTTGGCGGTGGAAATATCTGGCGAGGGGCTAGCGCCAAATCAACAGATCGCGCCACTTCCGATTACATGGGAATGTTGGGTACAATCATCAATGGCATGGCTTTGCAGGATGCCTTGGAAAAAATAGATGTTCCTACAAGAGTTCAAACAGCAATAGAAATGAGGCAGGTTGCAGAACCCTATATCAGAAGAAGAGCCATCAGACATCTTGAGAAGGGCAGGGTTGTCATATTTGCCGGTGGGTCTGGAAATCCATTCTTTTCAACTGACACGACTGCTGCATTGAGAGCTGCAGAGATAGACGCGGATGTTATTCTTCTTGCTAAGAAAGGTGTAGACGGTGTTTATGACGACGATCCTAAAACCAATCCTGACGCCACTATGTTTAGCGGCCTCAACTATATTGAGATACTGAACAGGGGATTGAAGGTAATGGATTCAACAGCCACATCCCTATGTATGGACAACAGTATTCCCATCATCGTATTTGGGCTTGAAAACCCTGAAAATATAATAAAAATTGTCAAAGGTGAAATTATAGGCACCATGATCAACAGTGATTGAGGAGGATTAATATGCAATTGGATATTCATAAGGAATTAGAGAAAAAAATGAAAAAAACCATTGAATTTTTTGTCAGTGATTTGTCAACCATAAGAGCTGGAAGAGCAAACCCAAAGTTACTGGACAAGTTGAGAGTTGATTATTACGGCACACCAACGCCTATCAACCAATTGTCCAATATCTCGGTTCCCGAACCAAGATGTCTGTTGATTCAGCCTTGGGATATCAATGCTTTGAAGGAGATATCAAGAACCATAAGCTCATCGGACCTGGGAATAAACCCAAGCAATGACGGCAAAGTCATCAGATTGATTATTCCTGAGCTTACTGAGGAAAGAAGAAGAGATCTGTTGAAAGTAATCAGAAAAGAAACCGAAAACGCTAAAGTTGCTTTGAGAAATCTAAGAAGAGATACCAACGACACATTGAAAAAAATGGAAAAAGACGGTGAACTGACCAAAGACGGGCTAAAGGATGCCGAAGCAGAGGTTCAACAGTTGACAGACAAATACATCAAAATGACTGATGAGATATACAACAACAAAGAAAAAGAGATTTTAGAGGTTTAAGAATGAAAGAACTGATAGGTTCCGGACTGAGAGAGGCACTCGAGACAATCAAAGGTGACAGCGATATGGATATAGTAGAAATTACATATATCAAAGGAACCAATAAACACTTCATTCAACATTTGAAAAAACCGATAGTAGTGAGACACCTGAAGATTAAGGATAGACATAACCTGACCGTTGCTTATTTTTAATCCCCGAAAGGGGATTTTGTTTAATGAGGTGGATTGATGGTAGTACTTGATAGGAACAATATACCACGGCATATTGCTATTATCATGGATGGAAACAGACGATGGGCAAAAAAGAATCGGAAGTTCAAAAATGCCGGACACAGGGAAGGCATGTTGAGATTTCGTGAGATTGTGGAGGAATGTGTTAAACTTGGAGTCGACTATCTGACTGTCTATGCTTTTTCAACTGAAAATTGGGGAAGGGAAAATGAAGAAATCACTTACCTGATGAATCTTTTGCTTGAGTTTTCTGAAACCATGATAGAGCCATTGAATACGGCCGGTGTACGGATAAATGTGTTTGGCAATATAGAAGACTTTCCCCCAAAATCAAAAGCAGGTATCAAAAAATCCATAGATATAACCAGTGGAAACCAAAAGCTCAATTTGAACATAGCATTAAGCTATGGAGGAAGAAATGAGATTGTCACAGCAGCACGGAAAATCGCTCTAGCTGTTAAGGACAACAAGATGGCTATTGACGATATCGATGAGCAACTTTTCAGCGATTGTTTGTATTCAAAGGGACAAAGTGATCCGGATTTGCTTATAAGAACCAGTGGAGAACAAAGACTAAGCAATTTCATGCTATACCAGATGGCATATACGGAGTTTTATTTTACAGAGGTCCTTTGGCCTGATTTCAAAGCTGAGGAATTGCATAAGGCGATAGCTGAGTATCAAAAAAGAGCAAGAAGATTCGGTAAGGAGTAATCAATGAAGAAAAGAATTTTGACAGGTCTTATCGGTGGTTTCTATATAGGTTTAGCGACTTATTTGGGTGGCGCTCTTTTTAGTTTCACTGTTTTGGGCATGACATTGATTGCCCTTTTTGAGATGGATCGGGCTGTAAATAAAAGAAACAACTTTGTTTTCAAGATTAACTACATAACAGCTGTCATCATATTCTCTCTTTTGATGTTACGGATTGATTTTAATTTGTATATGATTATTACTTTCCATACTGTCATTGCCGGAATTGTGTATGTGTTGCATGAGAAAACTGATTTGAGAGATTTATCGGTTTCCTTTTTCGGCTTCGTTTATATCGTGTTGCTGTTTTACCATTTTGTCATTTTTTCAACCTATTTGCATTTTTGGTTGGTATCCGCTATTACTTTCAGTGCGGACTCCTTTGCCTATATTATTGGCAGTAATTTCGGGAAACATAAATTGTGTCCAAAATTAAGCCCTAAAAAAAGCATAGAAGGTGCCGTCGGCGGTATCATGGGGGCTATAACCGTTTCTTTGGTCGTCAACGCATTACTGCTGAAAGAACCGGTGTCTTTTATTATTGTTATTGCATTGATCGGAAGCATCATATCAATTTTTGGCGATCTGCTGGCCTCAAAAATTAAGCGGGAGTTCAGCATAAAAGATTATAGTGGTATTTTACCGGGACATGGTGGAATTCTTGACAGATTTGACAGCGTCTTGCTAATGACACCTGTTACTTATTACCTGGTAATGATATTACTTTTTTAGGAGGAACATATGATAACTGCAGTTGCATCCGTTTTGATTTTTTCAATGGCCATATTGATACATGAACTTGGTCATTTTTGGGCAGCCAGAAAATCTGGTATCACAGTCAGTGAGTTCTCTATAGGCATGGGACCGGTGCTTTTTCAAAAAAAAGGAAAAGAAACCATCTATTACATCAAAGCATTGCCAATAGGAGGCTATATAAAAATGGAAGGTGAGGATGAGGAAGCTATATCCGAGAGAAGCTTCAGCTCTAAATCACCTTGGCAAAGATTCAAAGTCATTCTAATGGGACCAGTCATGAATTTTGCCTTGGCGCTGTTGATTTTTTTTGTGATTGTCCT
>DMAP01000026.1 GCA_003446975.1 Clostridiales bacterium
GCAATGTTGTTGAAAACCCCTGTATGTACATCTCTTTCGTATCAAGGCCTTCTGGCTCGACAAATATCTGATGTTTTGACTTATCGGAAAATTTGACCACTTTGTCCTCTATTGAGGGGCAGTATCTCGGGCCAACACTTTCCATATGTCCTGCATACATCGGTGACCTGGAAATGTTCTGCCTGATGATGTGATGTGTTGATTCATTGGTATATGTGAGATAACAGGGAATTTGATCTATGTTGATGGATTCAGTCATAAATGAGAAAGGAACAATATCCTTATCGCCTTCCTGCAGTTCCATCTTATCAAGATGTATTGAATCTCTGTTGACTCTGGCAGGCGTTCCGGTCTTGAATCTCTTTAGTAGGATGCCGTTTTCTTTCAATGACTGTGACAAGGCGTTTGCTGGAAAAAGTCCTGACGGTCCGCCCTCATAATTAACTTCACCAATATAGATTCTCCCTTTTAAATAAGTTCCTGTACAGATTATTACAGCATCAGCCTCGTAATAACCACCGGTTCTGGTCAAAACACCCTTCACACTTCCATTCTCAACATCTATACTGATGGCTTCCGCCTGTTTTAAATCCAGGTTCTTCTCATTTTCTATCACCTGTTTCATATTGACATGATATTTTCTTTTATCAGCCTGTGCCCTCAAGGAGTGAACAGCAGGTCCCTTTGATGTGTTCAGCATTTTGAATTGAATCATTGACTTGTCTGTAATCAAAGCCATTTGACCACCTAAAGCATCTATCTCTCTAACCAAATGTCCTTTTCCTGTTCCACCAATATTAGGGTTGCAGGCCATCATAGCGATGGCATCAAGGCTCATGGTGAGCATAAGCGTTTTTTTTCCCATTCTGGCCGCGGCCAAAGAGGCCTCACAACCTGCATGCCCAGCACCGATAACGACAATATCATACTTCCCTGCTAAAAATCTTATATCTTCTTTCAAAATATCCTCCAATTACTTGCCGATGCAGAACTCTGAAAAAATCTTATCCATCAGGTCATCTCTCACCGATGCGCCGGTTATCTCTCCCAAGTAAGATAATGTATCCATAATGTCTACCTCGACACACTCAAGTGTCAATCCATTCTCCACGCCTACAATCACATCTCTTATGGATTGTTTGGCTTTGATTAGTAGATTCTTATGCCTGATATTGCTTACAATAGTATCATCTTCGATGTTCAATTTGCCACTTAGAAATTCTTCTCTGACTTTTTTTTCAATCTCCTCGAGGCCTTCGTTATTGACAATGGAGATTCGAATCAATTCCTGTTGCACGTTTTCTAACCCTTCAAAGGATATTTTTTCTTTCAAATCTGTCTTGTTTAGTAGATAAATTACTTTTTTACCTTGTATATGGTCGATAATCATCTGATCCTCAGCTTCCAATTTCTTGGAGGCGTCAAATACCATTAGAATAAGATCCGCTTCCTCAATTTTTTTCAACGCTTTCTGAACACCGATTTTTTCGACAATATCCTCAGTGTTTCTGATGCCGGCTGTATCGATTATCTTAAGTGGCACGCCAGCCAGATTAATGAATTCTTCAATCGTGTCTCTGGTGGTTCCAGGAATTTCCGTCACTATAGCTCTATTTTCATTTAGTAAATAATTCATTAAAGACGATTTTCCAACATTCGGTTTTCCCAGAATCAACGTCTTGAGCCCTTCCTTGTAGATGATTCCTGTTTCTGCGGAATGAACCAGTTTTTCGATCTTGTTCTCTATTTCCCGGGAAATAGCAAGAATCCTATCCATGGTCATCTCTTCCTCGTCATACTCTGGAAAATCAATATTGACCTCTATTTGGGCAATCAGGTCCATCAAGCTCTGTCTGATGATATCAATTTCTTTTGAGAGCCTTCCCTCTAGCTGGTAAAGAGACATCTCAAAGCTGTTTTTTGTTTTTGCGCTAACCAAATCCATCACTGCTTCTGCCTGGGTCAAATCAATTCTACCATTCAAGAAAGCACGCTTGGTGAATTCTCCTCTTTCTGCTAATCTTACACCCTGCTCAATTAGAAGTCTTAGAATTTTTTCTACAGAAATAATACCACCATGACAGTTGATTTCGACAATATCTTCCTTGGTATAGGTTTCTGGACCCTTCATATATACAACAAGCACTTCGTCAATGACCCTCTTGGACTCAGGATCGATAATCCAGCCATAGTACATTTTTCTGAAGGCTAAATCAGCAAGCTTTTTTCCATTCTTGCTCTTGAATATTCTCGAGGCAATCTCTAAGGATTTGTTTCCACTAATTCTTACGATTCCTATTCCTGCAATCCCGGGAGATGTTGCTGCTGCTGCAATCGTATCAATATTCATTGTTCCCTCCCAATAATCAAAAAAACCCGATATACCACCGGGTTCGAATTATTATTTTGTTTCAATAATCACTTTTCTGTAAGGCTCTTCCCCTTCGGAGTATGTTATTATATCTTTTTCTCCTTGAAGCGCAGAGTGTATGATTCTTCTTTCGTAGGGATTCATAGGCTCAAGTCTTACCTTTTTATTGTAGTATCTGCTTTTTTCTGCCATCTTGTGAGCCAGTCTGACAAGGGTTTCTTCTCTCTTTGTCCTATAGTCTTCAACATCGATTATCGTTCTGATATAGGTTTGTCTGTCTTTGTTGATGACCAGGCTTAGAATATACTGCATAGCATCAAGGTTTTTACCTCTTTTGCCAATAATTATTCCCTTATCTTTGTTGTTGATTTTAGTGACCTGAACCTT
>DMAP01000405.1 GCA_003446975.1 Clostridiales bacterium
CCTGTGATATAACTAATCCACCAACAGACATGCCGGTTTCGATATTCTTAATCGCATTTATCTCGTCTACTTCTGTATATCTAAACAACCCACTGAGCTTCAGTTCGTTGACAAATTCTCTTGATACAGCAGTGTTGTCATGATCTATCAGCATCACTTCCGGCTTATAGCTTCCCGACATTGCTGAGCTGAACACCATAGTCAATCCCAACGCCATGGCAGTCATGACTATGATCAGTATCTTATCATCCTTTAATAGCTTCAATCTAAGCAGTAATTGATTGATCATTGGAACTTCCTCCTTTCAGCATCATGCCGGATAATGTTAGCATAATTACAATATTAATCATAATCACGGCCAAGCCGGGCAATATTTCACTTATCCCGTATCCTTCCAGTATTTTGATATAAGTTTGGAGTGTTGCACCATTAGGTGTCAACCTGCCAATCTGGCCAACCGTCTTTGGCAGTATTTGCAATGGTAGATAGCTGCCCCCAAGCAGCGCCAATACCTGAACGAAAGCATTTGAAAAAGCATCACTGGTCTTATAGGAGTTCGATCTGATGGTTAGGGCTATTATCAAAACCCCGATAGAGGCAACCGCCAAACATGATAGAAGTATGGTCAATAGCAGCAGTGGAATATTGATCCAGTTGATTCCAAATGCAAGTTTTGAGTAAATAATCAACACTATCGACTGTATGATGGCCATAATAAACATCATGAAAAATTTACCTGTTATAATCATCCGCCTGTCGACACCTGTTGCCATCAATCTATAATAGGTGTTGTCTATTTTTTCATTCAGAATGAATTTCCCCCCGTAACCTGCTGAGAAAAGAATGAACATTGACATCATGGCGATGGAATAATAGGTGAATGAATTGATGAAATTCTTCTGGTTTATATCGGTTAAGACAACATTTACACCTGCTGGCTCCGTTCCAATAGCTCTTACAAAATCCTCCAACTCCTCGATGACTTCATTAAGAGGCATATAATCAGATGCCTTCTCAAGGTAGACATTCTTGGACAAGGTGATTGAGGACATGATGTTATTGAAGCTTGATATGATCTCTTCTGTAATTTGTCTTCGGTAATTCATATCTGGATGTGACACAACCGTAATATCAATGTTATTTCTAAATGTGGTGAAGGTGTTGATATATGCGTTGTAAACATACTGATTCGGCAAGATCACGATACTGCTGACATGCTTGTTTTCCAGCAGCTCGTAAGCCTCTGCCTCAGTTGCTACTGTGTATCGGATGAATTTTTTCATCTCTTCATTTCCCAGGAAATCTTCAAAGAAGATCTTCTCCGGATTGAACTCGGCAAACAGATTATCTGCATTAGTACCGAAATCTATTTTTATTCCAAACCTTTCTTCCATGGATTTGGTGAAATCTCGGAAAGCAGTCTGATCCTGCTCAAGGTCATAGTTTTTCACTATGGCGATATCCATTGTCCATTGAGAACCTACTTCCTGAAATGAACCAGATAAAGCAAAGCTTAATATGGTAGTCAGTATGATAGGCATCAATATGATAGCAGCCAACTCTTTTTTATCTGAAAGCATCAGCTTCATATCCTTCAATATTATATTCAACATACGCAACACCTCAATCCCTTAAAGCTCTTCCGGTCAGATAAAGAAAAACAAATTCCAAATCTGGCTTCTTTATATCCATAGATTGGAGCTTCCCACCATTTCCTGATATTATGTCCAATATCTCGCCATAGCTTCCATTGTGGCCTTTTCTTTTAAAGGCTATTCTGTCGCCGTCAACCATCAGGTTTTCGACAAAACTGAATCTTTTTATCGCTTCCAGTATTGTATCGTTTATATTTTCAACAATCAGCTCAATCTGTTCATCCGCATTGATGCTTTCAATCAGCTCATTTTTTGTCCCTGTAGCAATAATCTTGCCTTGGTCCATGATACAGGTCCGAGTGCACAGATACTCCACCTCTTCCATATAATGGCTGGTGTAGATAATGGTTGACCCATTTTTGTTGATTCTCTTTACAGCGTCCAATATATGATTTCTTGACTGAGGGTCTATCCCTACCGTCGGCTCGTCAAGAATTATGAGTTCAGGATTGTGCAGCAAAGCTGATCCTATGTTCAATCTTCTTTTCATGCCGCCGGAATACTTGTCCACTCTGTCTTTTAATCTGTCGCTAATGCCTATGATTTCCGAAACCTCTTCTATCCTATTGGTCAGTTCCTTCCCTTTCAAGCCATAGGTTTTCCCCCAAAACTTTAGATTATCCATTCCTGACAGTGATGGATATAGGGCTATTTCCTGGGGAACAAAGCCTAGATTGGATTGAATGCTTTTAGGGTTTTGGACGATATCCTCACCTTTATAATAGATATTTCCCTCATCCGGTTTAATCAATGTTGCAATCATGGATATGGTGGTGGATTTGCCAGCACCATTAGGTCCAAGCAGTCCCAATATTTCACCCTTTTCCAGACTGAATGAGATACCATCGACAGCTTTAGTCTTATTGAAATGCTTATATAGATTTTTTATCTCCAACATTTTTATCTCTCCTTCAGCAATCATTTATTGGAAGTCCTTGAACAGATTTTCAGCCTCATTCATATCGATTATGTCATCAGGTGAAACATCCGGGATGACAATATTTTGCTCCATCTCATTATCCCAATTTTCCTGACTGATAACAACTGTTCTTTTGATTACTTGGCCTGGTTTTGGATCATAATTTTCAAAATATATCTCTATGGATTCCTTTACGATATAGCCATCTATATCGATATATGCCAAATTGTTGAATGTGATTTTTTCCATATCTTCAATTTCTTGTTCAATACTCCTGATTAATGTATCATAGTCCAAACTGCCATCAGTAGCTGAAAATTGAACAAATTTCTCCAAGGCTTCTTTTTCTGACCTCAGAATTGCGATTATTTTCTTAAGCAGCAATCTTAGCTGATCCTCGGTGGGACTGACAGTGAATTTAGTCACCTTTACTTCGCCATCTTCCGTTGTCATGATTGATTTTTCACCCTTCACAACATTTTCTGTCTCCAACAGGTCTGTCCATTCCTTGGTTACTCTTTTGACCAGACTTTCTGTCCCTGTAACATCCATTGACGAAGGCATATCCAGTTCGTCCATTTCAACTCTGATATATTCATTGATCATAGGCAATCTGATATAAGCTATGCTATCATTTGAATAAACCATGCTGTCGATGCCCATTCCTCCAAAATTAACATACACGTCATTGATTGATTTTGCCTGATTGTTGTCGAAGGTTGAAATCATACCCATTTCTAATCTCTCGAAATTCTTCAGATTTGCGATTGCTTCTTCTGAAAGTCCTTCGGTGCTAAAGTCATTACTGACCTTGATGGACAAACTCATTTTTCCTCTTGTGATTTCTTCTGTCTTGTTCACCGCATTGTTGTAATCCAATAGAGCGTCGGTACTGCATCCTGCTGCCAGCATCATCATAATCAATATTGCTGCAACCATTTTCACAGATATTTTATTTTTCATATAGAACACCTCTCAAATCATTAATCTATAGTCCGATTATATGATAAATTCAAAATAATACCATCTATCATAGGTCATTTCATACCATGACTTTTTGCATATTTAATGAAATAAAATAAAACCGCCCCCTGATTCTCATCAAAGGACGGTTTTATCTATTTTGAAATGGGGGGAAGGAATCATTTTTTGTTGGTGAAATAATACCCAGCTATAATCAATGTGCTGATGCCCATACCGATATATAAAGGGTCGATGGTGGTCAGCTTCAACACACTCAATAGAATCGTCACTAAAGGCGCCACAATCATAGATATAAGACCAGCCTTCCTCGGTGTCTTATCCTTTAGAATTAATATGGTGACCAGTGGCATAAACACGACGGTGCCTCTCAACGTCATGGATAGGAAGGACCACTGCAGAATTAAAGAGTCAAGATTGAACAGAACCAGCAAGGTTGTCAGCAACAACACGCCTAAAACCGCCAGTCTCAGGGATAGAAGCTCTTGCTTGTCAGTGGCGTTTTTATTGATAAGGGTTTTGTAGATGTCTCTGCTGAACATGGTGCTGATGCCCAGTGTCAGTCCAGCGCCTGTTGCCACAACGGATATGATCAACGTTCCAATCACAACCCCTCCAATGGCTGGGTTCAGATAGTTGATGACAAACAGCGGCAATGCCTGCTTGGAGATGATTTCCGGGTAATTGGCCCGCATGAACAGACCAGTCAAGGTGGACATGACCCCAATAGGCGGAATCAGAAGCGCCGAGAGAAAGGCCCCCTTACGAGATTCCTGCGCCGTACGTCCGGAGAAGATGGCCTGCAGGTAGGTCTGGGTCGAACAGACCCCAATGACCAGCGCAAAGCCTTGCGCCAATGCTGTGGAAACTCCCTCACTGAAGAGATTGAACCAGGGGTCTCTTGGAAAGGTCGCCACCAGACCGCCAAACCCATTAAAACCTTTTAAAACAATAAAAGCGCTGATGGATAGTGTCAGATACAATAGGACTGTCTTGATAGAACCCACCAAGCTGGAACCTAGAAAGCCACCAAAGAAAATATAGGATATGATGAGCAGTACCGTGATGAAAACCGCCACCGTCTCACCGATGAGAAACAAGGTTGTAAATATGGCCACCGCCGCTAAAACCTGACCGGTGATATGAACGAATATGGCTATGGATGAAATGATGCTGGAGGCTGTTCTGGCTGCATTGCCATAATACTTGATCATATACTCGGGAACCGTATAGATATTGGCATCCCTTAAAGGTTTTGCCAAAAACAGACCCAAAAACAAACATCCGAGGCTGGCGCCCAGGGTAAACCACATGCCGTTTGCCCCGCTGACAAAGGCTGCCTGGGCCGTTCCGATGGTGGATGCGCCGCCTACCAGGGTCCCGATAATGCTGGCGGCCACCTTGGAACTTGAGAAGTTCCTCCCACCGATAGAAAAATCCTTTGAGTTTTTTACCTTCTTGCTGGAGTTGATCCCCACATAGGAGACAACCATCAAGGTCAAGACTGTGCTGATCAGATACGCTCCGTTTTCCAAATCGTCCTCCGGTGTATTATATTTCCGACTCTTCTGCTTCTTCGATTTCCTTCAGTCTTTTCCACAGTGTCGTTCGACTTATACCTAGCTTTTTTGCTAGAAGACTTTTATCATCACCAACTTCTTTCGTTATGGTGTTGATTATTTGCATCTCCATATCTTTTAAACTTCCTTTATCAATAGTGATGCTACCTTCAGATTTATCCAAGTCTCTACCTTCAAATTTTTCGCTAAGAATATCCTCAACCAAATCCTGTGTTATCATGGCATTCTCACATAAAAGAACTGCCTTTTCCACAAAATTCTCCAACTCTCGGATATTACCGGGCCACCTATATTCCTCTATCAAAATCATTGCATCTTTATCGATACCCTTAATATCTTTATTGAACTGATTCTTTTTGATGGCCAAAAACTCATTGGCTAAACTTGTTATATCTTCTTTTCTTTTCCTTAATGAGGGTAGAACCAGATTCAAAATATTAATTCTGAAATATAAATCTTCCCTGAACTTCTTCTCTTTTACCAGCTGATACAGATCTGTGTTGGTGGCAGCTATAATTCTCACGTCAGTATTGATAATCTGATCCCCACCAATCCTGAATACTTCTTTTTCCTGCAATACTCTCAATAATCTACCCTGTAATTCCATTGGTATTTCAGATATCTCATCCAGGAAAATAGTCCCTTTATGAGCTAATTCAAATACACCTATCTTTCCGCCTTTCCTGGCACCGGTAAAGGCTCCCTCTTCATAGCCGAAAAGCTCGCTTTACAACAATGTACCCGGTAATGCCGCACAATTAATAGCGACGAAGGATTCATTCCTTCGGTTACTGTAATTGTGAACACTTTGGGCAAACAATTCTTTACCGGTTCCCGTTTCACCGTAGATTAGAATGGTTGAATCGGTTTCAGCAAACTTCTTAGCTTTTTTTATGCATTGATGGATAGCATGGCTTGACCCTTTAATATTTTCAAATCGGTATTTTGCATAAAAGGCACTCGAATAGAGTTTATGTCTGACTTTTCTCTCCAAACTCTGGAGCTGTGAAACCGCTTTGAAGGTAATGACCAGTCCAACCTGTTCATTGTCAACAATGATTGCCACTCGATTGATGATATATTGAGTATCTTCAATTTTTAGCAGCATATTATAAGCTATTTTGCCTTCTCCATATAAAGCGCTCATTGTGGTATTGTCACTGAAATCCGAAATGCCACGGTTCAGAATAGATTTTGAATCAACCTTTAAAATTTTTTCTGCATATGGGTTAAATGTTGTTATAATATTATTCGTATCCAAGGCAATTATTCCCTCGTCTGAATAATCCAGGATGGCTTTAAGTCTTTCTGTTTTCTCTTTTTCTCTTTTGTTCAAGTCCACGATGTTTTTTGCGATTGTAATCGCTTCTTTGATTGACTCATCTGTGCTTTTAATAATAATGGCTTGAGTATTATTATCGCTTTTCAAATCTTCAATACAACTACCCATTCCCAGAAGCGTGATGCTTTCATTTTGGGGTCTGTTGTTGAACTGGCTTTCCAACTCCTCTCGGTTTGTATAAGCAAAAATGGTCAAATCCAGATTTAAGTAGCTTTTCAATTTCTTCAGGCTTTCTACGCTTTTATTATTGTAGACCACCATATACATCTTTGAATGATACTCTCTAGCTTTATAAATGGCTGAAATTAGATCTGCAACACTAATCTCAATTTCAATTACCGGTATGCTGGCAATGTCTTTAATCGCAGCTGCTGTTCCTCCTTGACTGATTATCACATCATAATTGGCTTCGACGCTTTTGGCATAATGAACACCGTTCTTTAAAATGCCTCCTTCGAAGACATCAATGTCAACTCCCAAATCTTCTGCGATTTTTTTAACCTTTTCTGTCAACTCTCTATATGTTGATATTAATAATATTTTATAATCCATAATACCATCCCACACTATAAGGTTTTAGTCATTATAGCATAGACCTGAAAAGCGTACAAATAAAGGTTTCTATGCGTATATTTTAGCAGTCTCCTCATTTCTCAACACTCTCAAAACACCTTGTGCCAATGCTGGCATCTCAAATCCGCCCGGATATACGATAATATCCGCAATAAAAGATGTTCTTTGCTTGAGCCAGCCAACGAAAAGATCATCATATGCCAAGCCACCGGTCAGTATGATTTTATCAACTTCACCACATAAAACGGTTGCAGCTGCCCCAATTTCTTTTGCCACCTGATATGCCATAGCCCCATAAATCATTTCAGCGTATTTATCACCATTCTTGATTCTCTTTCCAATCTCCTGTCCATCCTTGGTCCCCAAATAAGCTACAAGACCACCACCGCCAACCAATTTTTTTCTCAATTCTTTTTTTGTGTATTTGCCTGAGTAACAAATCTCTATGAGATCCCCAATGGGGAGACCACCGGTTCTTTCTGGAGAGAATGGACCATCACCATCCAGACAGTTATTGACATCAATTATTCTGCCTTTCTTGTGCATTCCCGCTGAAATGCCTCCGCCTAGATGTACCGTTATAAAATTGAAATCCTCATATTTCCCACCCATTTCTGAAGCGGCCTTTCTTGCAGCTGCTTTTTGACTCAATGGATGATCCTTTGATTTTCTTTTGATTTCTGGAAACCCTGAAATTCTTGCGTAATCTTCGAGCTCATCAACAATAACCGGATCCACTACATAAGATTTAATGCCCAGTTCCTTGGCAATCTCATTTGCCAAAATGCCACCCAAATTGGAAGCATGTTGACCCATTACGCCTACTTTCAAGTCTTCAAGCATAGGTTCATTGACAATATAAGTGCCACCTTCAACAGGCTTCATGTTTCCACCTCTGCCA
>DMAP01000284.1 GCA_003446975.1 Clostridiales bacterium
TGTAAATATTCTGGCAAGAGTCAGTCTCTTTTTGTCCTCCATCAGTGTCCCCATGGATACAAATACAAGGAGCATGATAAAAGTGAGCACAAATCCCATAGAAGTCATTTTGGATTCAATTTCATTGTTTGCAACATCTATGCCTGCAGTTCTAAAATCAACAGTTAATGTCGGCTGTTTCAAAGATTCCAGAAACGCAGATATGCTTTCTACCGACCCTTGCGCACTGATAGCATATAACCCTTCAACGAAATGATTGATATCAACACTTAATGTCTTATAGAATAGTTCGGTGCCGTTTGAATAGATGACAATCTCTGTTTCTTTATCACTTTGGATTCTCTCACTGAAATCGTCTGGAATCATTAACAGATAATCCGCTTTTCCTGATTGACTCAAGTCACCATACTCTCCCAATTCCAGTTCCTTAGTTATAACACTATCCTGGTTTTCAAGATATTGGACCAATGCTTCGCCATAGATGCCACCATCAAGATTCAGATAGAGAACTTCATGATTTTCCGCAACATCCCGTCCAGATATAAATGTCATCATTGCAATGACAATGACCGGTAAAACAGTCAAGGCAAGCAGCTCTTTTTTATTGCGAAAAGCCCTTTTTATTATATTTGCCGCTATAAATAGACTATTCATTGGTGACCCTCCTTTTATAAATCGTCAAGGCAGCACCCCATAGTAAAGTCGCTATGATTAATAGTACAGCCAATTCTCTTTGTATATTTGAAAACTCTCCTCCAGTCATTACTGTAGTGATGCTTTGAAAAGCCCAGTGATTAATGGTCAAGTTGCTGACAGTATCAGATATTGGTGCTCCGGTAAAACCTCCACTCAGGAAAGCCATAAACCATAAAACGACTGTCATACTGGCGGTTAGAGCACCGCTTGATTTTATAAAGCTTGAAAACAGAATTCCGATGGCGGATGAAATAAATATTACCAGGGCAATAATCATTGTTATTTCCATTGGTTTGCCACCCCAATCAACACCAAATACCAGGGTTGTAACGGCAATTACCAATATTGCCTGAATCACTCCTATTGTCCCGCTTCCAACAATCTTACCAATTAGATATTCTTTTTCTCTAATCGGATAAGCGTTTATCCTTTTATGAATTTTAATGCTTCTGTCATCCGTCAGGGCCGTCCCTATTGACATGCCACTGGTCAATAAGAAGAAAACCAACATACTGGATGCAAAATACTGATAACTGGTGATGTTAGAAAATAATGTGTCTGGCGTTTTTTCCGTTATGTATTGCTTGCTTTGTGGGTTCGGTGATACATCACTCGGTATTGAATCGTTCAGGGCTATTGTAAAGTTAAGAGAGGAAAGAAAACCGCCTGTCAAAGTCCTTACAACCGTCTCTTCTGCCAACCCTTTCCCCGAACCGATGATTTGAACGTAATTGCCAACAGATGGAACGATAATAGCTACAGGGTAACCATTCTCAATCATCTGATCTTCTATGTCAACTTCTGAACTTTCAACCAGCGAGAAATAATCAGCTCCACTATTTCTTATAAAACTATCGTATGCTTTTGCCCATCCTTCTGGACTTTCATTAACATATATCACATTAAAATGATCAACCGCCTGTGTTTCTACCATATCAAAGGCAGGCTTCATTACTGATCCCATTACAAATACCATGATAATTGGCATAAACAGAATCAGCGCAAAACTGACAGGGCTTCTTAGCGACATCTTAATATCATTTATAGCTATGGTAGTTACATGTTTCCAATTCATGTCAGACCTCCTAATCTCTTAGTTTTCTGCCAGTCAATGACAAGAATACAGTTTCCAGGTTTGGTACGGACATTTTCACTTCCTTGATTCTAACGTCATTGCTGGACAACAGGAAAAACACGTCCTGCAGTACTGATTGTGCGTTTTCAGCAAGTATTTCAATCTTGTTATCGTTTAACTCGACATGATTTAATCCATGAACAGTCTTCAGTTTTTCCAAAGAACTATAGTTCATATTTAAACACTCGATTGTAATTCTATCTTCGTTGGAAACTATTCTTTTCAATTGTTCCTTGGTACCACTGGCTATTACTCTGCCATTGTCAAGGATAGATATCTGGTTGCAGATAGATTCAACTTCTTCCATATAGTGACTTGTATAAATGATTGTTGATCCCATCTGATTCAAACGTTTGACTGAATCAAGAATATGATTTCTTGATTGTGGATCTATTCCAACAGTAGGCTCATCCATGATGATAATCTTTGGTTGATGAACTATGGCACATGCTATATTGAGCCTTCTTTTCATTCCACCGGAAAATTCTTTTGGCGTGCCGTTGAATTTGTCAGTCAATCCCACGAACTCCAAGGCTTCATCAGTTCTTTGTTTTAGCATGTTTCCCCTCAAACCTGCCAGTTTTCCAAAAAAAGATATGTTTTCCCTTGCAGTTAGAACATCATATAATGCAATTTCCTGCGGTACTAATCCTATGCGTCGCTTGACTTCCATCGGATCACTTTTGATATTGATGCCGTCAATTGTTATCATCCCAACATCCGCTTTCAATAGACCACACATAATGTTTATAATCGTGCTTTTTCCTGCTCCATTTGGACCCAATAGTCCAAATATATCTCCTTCTGTTACTGATAAGCTTAAATTGTCCACAGCAATATTGCTGCCGTATCTTTTAGTCAGATCTTGAATCTTAATTAATTCCATAATCTTGTCTCCCTTTTGTATTGTTTTATTATGATCTCATTCTAACGTTTTTTGACATGTTATACATGACCCAATGTGCCTTTCATTTCAGTACAAAAGTACTTACCTGTTCAGTACTTCTTACAAAAAAAGCAACCGCAAGGGCTGCTTCAGACTGCTTGATGACTATTCAGTGAGATAGAAAACCGCTATCTGGGTTCTATCTCTCAAATCAAGTTTAGCAAGTATTGATGAAATATAATTCTTAATGGTGCTTTCTCCTAGATAAAGTTTTTCTGAAATCTCCTTGTTGGAATAGCCTTTACTGATTAGAATTGTGATTTCAATCTCCCTTGGTGTCAAGCCAAAGGCGCTCAAATCTTTTTTTTGATCTTTGTGAAGCATGTTTGAAATCCTATCGGCTATATCTCCGTGTATCAGCATTGTGCCATGATATGCCAATTTGATCTGTTCTCTGATTTTATCTGAGGGTGTGTTCTTCAAAATATACCCTCTTGCTCCATTTTTTAATGCTTGAAATATATACTCATCATCATGAAAGGTTGTCAGAATAATAATACTGACAGATGGAAAATCATCCTTAATCTTTTTGGTGCCTATAATACCATCGCATATAGGCATTCTAATGTCCATCAACATCACATCAACCTTGGTTTTCATACATAGTTTATATGCCTCATCTCCATTGGCGCATGTTCCGACGATCTCTATGTCATCATCCAAGTCCAGAACAATCTTTAAACTGTCTCTGATTAAAGCATCATCATCGGTTATGGCTACTCTGATCATTATTAAACCAGCTCCTTTCGTGGTATAACCATTAATATTTTAAAACCATTCTCAGCTGAAAAATCAATACTGCCCCCAACCAGTTCGATCCTTTCTATCATACCATTCAAGCCC
>DMAP01000411.1:0-8489 GCA_003446975.1 Clostridiales bacterium
CTATCGCCGAGAACCATCCCGATATGGAGATTATTGTATTGCTGATAGATGAAAGGCCTGAAGAAGTCACAGACATGCAGCGATCTGTTAGAGGAGATGTTGTGTTTTCTACATTTGACGAACTGCCGAAGCATCACATAAAAGTAGCGGAGATGGTACTTGAACGAGCAAAAAGATTGGTTGAACATGGGAAAGACGTGATCATACTGCTGGATAGCATTACAAGATTGGCCCGTGCCTATAACCTTACAATACCTCCGACAGGTCGGACGCTTTCCGGCGGACTAGACCCGGGAGCACTGCATAATCCAAAAAGATTTTTTGGAGCAGCTAGAAACATCGAATTTGGTGGTAGCTTGACAATTCTGGCAACTGCATTGGTCGAAACGGGCAGTAGGATGGACGACGTTATTTTTGAGGAGTTCAAAGGCACTGGTAATATGGAAATACATCTCGATCGAAAGCTGTCAGAAAAAAGGGTGTTCCCGGCAATTGACATCAATAAATCAGGAACAAGGCGAGAAGACTTATTGCTGGATCAGAACGAACTTCAGACTATCTGGCAATTGAGAAAGGCGTTGAGCAACTACCCGGTTGATTATGTAACGGAGAAGTTTCTTTCCGGTCTTCTCAGCACGAGAACAAACATGGATTTCATGGATAACGCCAGGGAAATAATGGACTTGGATAAAATCAAGAGATAGAATAATAATTATTGAAAAAACATTTTTGCTGTGCTATAATTTTATGGTGCTATAACAAAGCAAGATAATATGTTAATAGATAAGCTTATTTGGAAAGAGGTGAATACATTGAAAAAAGGAATACATCCGGACTTTAAAACCATTACAGTCACTTGTGCTTGTGGCAATACATTTGAAACGGGTTCAGTCGATAAGGAGATTAGAGTTGAGATTTGCTCAGAATGCCATCCGTTCTTCACAGGAAAGCAAAAATTTGTGGACAAAGGTGGACGTGTAGACAAGTTCAAGAAAAAATATAGCAGAGACTAAGAATAAAAAAAGAGATACGGTCAGAATGACCGTATTTTTTGTAATCCTGTTGATGGAGGCGTTATGACTTCTTATAGAAATGATCTTACAGAAGGGAAAGTCAGTCAGTCGATTATCAATTTGACCATACCCATGATTTTTGGGACGCTAAGTATGGTTGTCTTTAACATAACGGACACATATTTTATAGGACAGCTGGGTTCTGAAGAACTTGCAGCTGTTTCCTTTACTTTCCCCGTTGTACTGATTATCAACAGCATTGCATTAGGGATGGGAATCGGAACCTCTTCATTGATTTCCAGAGCATACGGCAGTGGTGATAAGGAAGGCTTGATGAGAATCGCAACAGACAGTCTTGTATTGTCTTTGGCATTTGTAATACTGACTACTCTAGTTGGATTGAATATCATAGATCAGATTTTCACAATGCTGGGCGCAGACAGCAAAATGCTGATTTATATCAGGGATTATATGTCCATCTGGTTTTTTGGGATGCCTTTTGTTGTTATTCCTATGGTTGGTAACAGTATCATAAGAGCTTTGGGGGATACCAAGACACCCTCTGTAGTGATGGTGGTAGCAGCCACAATGAATGTGATATTGGACCCATTGCTCATTTTTGGCATAGGTGTTTTTCCTCAAATGGGTATAAGAGGAGCGGCATTGGCAACAGTCATAAGCAGAATGGTGACTTTTGTATTTTCTCTATATATTTTGATGATAAGGGAAAAAATCATAAAATTTAGATTTAGAGATTTAACTAGCATCGTTGTCTCCTGGAAAGGAATTCTATATGTGGCTGTACCTTCAGCGCTTGTACGAATGATAACACCCTTAAGCACCGGAATCGTAACAAGACTGTTGTCCCAGTTTGGAAATGAGACTGTTGCAGGCTATGGCGTTGGAACGAGAATCGAGTTCTTTACGCTGGCTATTATCAATGCCATGTCAAGTATAATGGTTCCTTTCGCTGGACAAAATTACGGTGCAGGAAAAATAGACAGGATACGAGAAGGCATGAGAGTCGCCAGGAAAATGATTTTTATGTATGGATTTTTTATATTGATACTACTAAATTTTACGGCTAGATTTATAGCACCTATATTCAATGACAATGTTGAGGTTCAAAAGGTAACCATATTGTATCTTTCAATCATCCCAATCAGCTACGGATTTCAGGGTATGCTGCTGAATAATGTGGCAATATTGAATGCCATCAACAAGCCGATACAGGCCGCTGGTTTGTCCGCTATGCAAATGACAGCTGTATATCTTCCCATTGCGCTAATTCTATCAAGTTATTTTGGCATATTCGGTGTGTTCGGAGCGTTGGTTGTTGCCTATATTATTGGCGGTGTGGCAATGTATTGGTATACTTGGAAAAGTCTATAAAAAATTAAGCTAAACAAATTAGAAAGTGCAAAATATTTTGCATTTTCTTTTTTTTAGTTGTATAATTAGTTCATGAAAACAAATTGAGGGGCTTAAATCATGAATAAGCTAAAGGTCTATGAACAAATATTATCTAAACTTGAAGAAGGCGTCCATGTTGTCAATAAAGAAGGTAGGACAGTAATATATAATAAAGCAATGGCAGAGATCGAGGGCATGAAAGCGGAGGATGTGATAGAGGAAAACCTACTGCAGGTCCTCCCTGCTTTGGGATATGAGAGCACACATATGGAAGTGTTAAAAAAAGGAAAGGCTATCAGAGCAAAGTACCAGGAGTATATTTCAAAGCAAGGTAAAAAAATAGTGGCGGTCAATTCAACTTATCCCATTATGGAAAAAGGTCAAGTTGTAGGAAGCTTTGAAATTTCAAAAGATATCACCTATATGCGCAAGATGTCGGAAAAAATGTTGGAGCTATATTCAGAGGTGGCTGATTCAAAGAAAGGATCCTTTTCTTTTCCTGACATATTGGGTACTTCAAAGGAGATTAAAGATATTATCGAGCAATGCAAACAGGTAGCGGTCACATCCTCCAATGTTTTTATTGTAGGCGATTCAGGAACCGGGAAGGAAATGTTTGCACAGAGTATTCACAATGCAAGTCCCAGGAGGGACAAACCTATGGTAGCGGAAAATTGTGCAGCCATACCGGAAAATCTATTGGAGAGTATTTTATTCGGTACCACCAAGGGTAGTTTTACAGGGGCTGAAAACAAAGAGGGCTTATTGAAGCAAGTAGATGGTGGAACATTGATTTTAGATGAAATCAACTCAATGCCAATGTCTCTTCAATCCAAAATCCTTAGGGTTCTGGAGACAAAAAGATACAGACCCATCGGGTCTAACATTGAAAATCAAGTAGATGTCAGAATTATAGCCATTACCAACAAAGATCCCATTGAGTTGGTGAGAGAAGGAAAGATGAGGGAGGATCTGTTTTATCGGCTTAGCGTGATTAATATCAGGATACCCAATCTGCAAGAAAGGAAGGGTGATATTGAGTTTTTCACAGATTATTACATCAAGTATTATGAAGAGGTATTGAATAAAAGATTAAAAGGTGTATCCAATGAAGTTCTGAGGTTTTTTAAGAAATATGACTGGCCTGGCAATATAAGGGAGCTCAAGCATATTATAGAAGGTGCTATGAGCATGATGAAGGATGGAGAAACATTGCAGCTTAAGCACATGCCTTATTATATCAGAAGCATGCTAAATCTAAGAACCGGTCAATCGAATTCTATCTTCACAGAAGACAACACGGAGAAAATTCTCAACCAAAAAAAGAGTCTTGAGGAAGTTTTAAATGAGATTGAAAAGGATATAATCATCAAGCTGTTCCATGATAACAACAACAATATCAGCAAGACTGCTGAGATTCTGGGGATAAAAAGGCAGGGACTACAATACAAGCTTAAAAAATATAAGATAGGAATATAATGGAACCAATCGCAACGGAAAAAAATGACGCTAACAGCACTGCTCCAGCTGCGGCGTCTTTTGCTTTCTCTGCACTTTCATGATACTCATCGGTAATCATATCAACGATATTCTCAACGGCAGTGTTTATAATCTCAAGTGTCAGAACCAGACATGAAACGATTAGCAACATAACCCAGTGGGCAGATGAAATGTTTAGAAGTAATCCAATGAGTATAGCGAGAAGTAGAATTAATAATTGAATGCGAAAATTTCTTTGGGTTTTGTAAACATATAAAATCCCTCTTGATGCATATTTAAAGGAATTAACAATTTTATCCATAGCACACCTCACTCTCATTATAATAAATCCTATTGTTACATGTGTCAATAAATTAATAAAGTGCAAAAAAAATGGCGCAGCAAATAGCAAAATATTTTGCTATTTTCAATCAGGAAGAAAACGATTGCAATTTTGACAAGGCTAAGATGTCCAAAATGAATGGGTCTGGTTGATTGATGATTTTATGCAAGTTGGCATGGTTTATGCAACATGAATAGGCATCATTACATTTAGTAGGAGGATTTTGAATGAGAAATGTACGAGTGGCCATATGGGGCTTTGGGGCAATGGGAAGTGGTATGGCTAAAATGCTATTGACCAAGAAAGGGGTTGAGATTGTCGGCGTTTGCGATATGCATCCTGACAGAGCGGGCAAAGACATGTACAGTCTAATGAAGATTGAGAGACAAGACAGGCCTGCAGTCATTATAAAAGAAAACGTAGAAGAGGTTGTCTATAACGGCAGCTGCGACATTTGTTTGATGGCCACTGATTCATTTACCAAGAAGGCATATCCGAGAATACAATATGTCCTTGAACAGAAAATCAATGTGATATCAACTGCAGAAGAGATGGCATATCCTCAAGCTAAGAATCCCGAACTAGCAAAGAACTTGGACAGAATAGCTAAAGAAAATGGTGTGACAGTTCTGGGAACAGGAATAAATCCAGGCCTGATCATGGATTTGCTGGTACTTTGCATGACTGGTTGCATGACAAATGTGGATCATATGGAAGCAAAGAGAGTTAATAGTCTCTCTCCCTTTGGTCCTGCGGTGATGGAAGAGCAGGGAGTGGGGATGAATGTTGCTGAGTTCAACAAAAGAGTTGAGTCGGGAACCATGGCTGGACATGTTGGATTTGAAGAATCAGTCAGGATGATTGCTGATGGAATCGGTTGGAAAATTGACAAGTTTCAACAACAGATGAAACCTATCATCACAGAGGTTGATAGAAAATCTCCATATGGATTTGCAAAGGCCGGTGACGTTGCAGGCGTCAATATGACAGGTCAAGGCTTTGTTGACGGCATTGTGAAAATAGACATGAAGCATCCCCAGCAAATCGAACCGGAAATGGTTGGGGTGGAGACGGGTGATTATATAACAATCAAAGGAACGCCAGAAGTGAATTTAACCATCACACCTGAGATTGAGGGTGGACTGGGAACAGTGGCGATGTGTGTCAATATGATACCCTTGGTCATAAGTGCGGAACCTGGGCTTAAAACCATGATAGACTTACCAGTACCAAGAGCTATCATGGGTGATTATAGAGATTATATAAAATAAAAATTTGGAGGAGAACATGAAAGAGAACGTTAAGGTAATTATTTGGGGATTAGGCGCTATGGGATCAGGAATAGCAGATATGCTTCTAAGCAAAAAAGGGGTGGATATTGTTGGTGTTGTTGGAAGAGGAAGTAAACTTGGAACCAGCATGTTTGACTATCTCAACACCGAAAAAGGAGATAGAGAAGATGTGCTTCTAGGTTCCTTTGAAGATGTTATTACTGAAAAAGCCGCAGATGTGGCTGTTTTGTGCACAGACTCCTTTACCAAAGAAGCTTTTGACAAAATCAAATATTGTCTTGAGAAAAAGATCAATGTGATATCAAGCGCGGAGGAAATGGCCTATCCAATGGCACAGGAACCAGAACTTTCCAAGGAGATAGATAGAATCGCCAAAGAAAATGGTGTGTCGGTTTTAGGCACTGGTATCAATCCAGGTCTTATCATGGATTTGCTGGCAGTTTGTCTGACAGGCTGTATGACGGATGTACAGTCGATTGAGTGCAAGAGGGTCAATAGCTTGTCTCCATTCGGACCAAAGGTCATGGAAGAGCAGGGCGTTGGAATCACTAAAGAAGAATTTCTTGAAGGTGTTAAAAATGACACTTTGTCAGGACATGTTGGATTCCCGGAATCTGTCCATATGATAGCAGATGCTATCGGTTGGAAAGTTGATAGATTTGAACAACAAATGGACCCTATAATGACAACAGTTGATCGAAAATCAAAATATGGATTTGCCAAAGCTGGCAATGTGACAGGTGTCAACATGAGAGGACAGGGTTATGTGAATGGTGAAATGAAAATCGATATGAAGCACCCACAACAGATAGAACCTGAAATGGAAGGGACTCAAACAGGTGATTATATCACGATCAAAGGAACACCTGAAGTGAACATGTCCATCAAGCCTGAAGTTGATGGTGGATTGGGAACTATTGCCATGTGTGTCAATATGATTCCACACATTATCAATGCAGCACCTGGATTAAAAACAATGATCGATCTGCCCGTACCGAGAGCGATAATGGGAGATTTTAGAGATTTTGTCCGATGACTAAAAGTGCTAAGACTCCCACTACTATCCGATGACTAACAGTCCCTGGATAACGGTTTCTAAGCTTCAGATGGCGTTTCAAACGCCACCTGAACCAAAGAACCCTGTTAATCCGATGACTAACAAATAATGAAGGAGGCAATGATGAGAGCAAAAAAAGGAGATTGGGTCAGAATCTACAATGTGCTTCTGACACCTGATCAACGAGCGCCCCAGGTTCCGGAGGACACTAGCAAAGTGCCATTGGAATTGTGGGACAAGGGCTTTTTAATAGACGATACCGCTAAGATAGGAGATGAGGTCACAGTTGAAACCTATATTGGCAGAGAAATAAGCGGGAGATTGATAGAAATCAATCCATCCTATGACCATGATTACGGCAAATGTGTCCCGGAGCTATTGTATATAGGACGGCAAGTCAAAAGCTTATTGAAGGAAGGTGAATCTGATGAGAAGAGATAACAGTTACAACGCGGTTATGGCTAGAAAATCAGAGATCATGAAAGCCTCTGTCGGGATTGACTATCAGGATTTTGAATCCGGTAGTATAGCCTTTGATTATGAGCGGATGATGCGGGAAACCGGCTATACTTTAGAAGAGATGACCAGAATCCAGAGTGACGCGGGGGTGGGAAACACACCTTTGCTGGAGTTAAAAAATATTACAGCTTTAGCCAGACAATATGCCGGTCCAGGCAAAGGTGCCAGAATATTCTTAAAAGACGAGGCATCCAATCCCTCCGGCAGTTTCAAAGCCAGAAGAGCGGCTATCAGCGTTTACCATGCGAAGAAGCTAGGCTATAAAGGGGTTATCGCCGCAACAAGCGGAAATTACGGCGCAGCGGTAGCCAGCCAGTCCTGTATCAGAGGATTGAATTGCATCATAGTACAGGAATGCTATGATTCCAAAGGAAAAGGACAGCCTGAGATCGTGGAGAAAGCCAGAAAGTGTGAAGCTTACGGCGCTGAAGTCGTACAGCTTTCTGTTGGACCTGAGCTTTTCTATTATTTTCTGATGCTACTGGAAGATACGGGTTACTTCAATGCATCACTGTACACACCATTTGGCATAGCTGGGGTGGAAACCCTTGGCTATGAGCTGGCAGAACAGATGATGAAAAGAGAGGGAAGATTGCCTGATGCTGTTATAGCAACCAATGCAGGCGGTGGGAATCTGACAGGAACAGCAAGGGGACTAATCAAGTACGGAGCCGAAAATGTACAGATAATCGCTGCCAGTGTCAATCTGAAAGGACTGCATATGGCGAGCGACGAACAGTTTAACAGGAAGTCATTCACTACAGGGCACACAGGATTTGGCATGCCATTCACCACATGGCCGGATCGCTCGGATGTTCCAAGATCAGCGGGAAGACCATTGAGGTATATGGACCGTTACGTCACTGTCAATCAGGGAGAGGTTTTTTACACCACAGAGATGTTGGCGCAGTTGGAAGGTCTTGAACGGGGACCAGCTGGGAACACCTCGCTGGCAGCGGCTTTCTCCATCGCCCAAGAAATGGATAGGGATCAGATTCTAGTGGTTCAGGAAACAGAGTACACCGGAGCAGGCAAGCATATACAGCCCCAGTTGACCTTTGCCAGGGAAAATGGTGTGGATATAATGGTGGGCAATCCAACAGAAGAAATACCAGGCACCAATATCATTCTGCCATCGAACCCGGGATTGATAAAAGCGGTGGATTTGAATATGGTGAGCCTTAGAGAGTCATACGTCAAAAACTGCATAGAAAACACAGGCATAAGGAAACCGAGCGATTCAGACCTAGCTTTTCTGGCAGCAGATTCAAAATCCAGTATTGAGTTTGTCAAATCTTTAATTGAAAGGATATAGATAACATGAAAGGCTATTTGAAACGAGAAGATGATTTTGAAATCAGAAGACAGCATCT
>DMAP01000411.1:8506-18627 GCA_003446975.1 Clostridiales bacterium
CCGCTTTTGGAAATGGCAAGAACGCATACAAGTCCCTCGATTGAACGATCAGTTCTTTTGCGTATGGGATTTTCAAGCATAGAAGCGAAACCATTGGTTGAAGGCGCTATCGATAGAGGTTTGATCGGAAAAGGTGTGGGACATATAGTTTATAGAATATCAAAAGAAAAAAACATTCCCATTAGAGAAGCAGGTCTTCAGATGATTGAAGGAATGCATTGGGATGATGCCTTGTCAATTTTCAAAGGAGGCCAAAAATAATGAAACACTACAATCCCAATGAAAAGTTGGATATACATGATATTCTAAATGATTTGGAGAATTACAGGCCTAAGAGAAAAGGATGGACTTGGAGAAAAAAGGTTGATAATTTAATGATGGGGGGGCATGAGTATTCTGATTGTTCTGAACCATTGAAGAATTCAATAGGTATACCTGCCGCTGTACAATATTTTGATAACTTGAATCCACAACCCCAAGAGACAATAACAACTGAAATAGCTTCAGGCCGATTTGAAGATGATATACGTAGGATGAGAATGGCAGCATGGCACGGAGCGGATCATATCATGGTAATCAGAACTGCAGGCCAGTCACATTATGACGGACTCATAGAAGGATCACCTCAAGGGATAGGAGGAATACCTGTAACCAGAAAACAGGTAAGAGCACAAAGAAAGGCATTGGACTTTATTGAAGATGAGGTTGGAAGGCCTATCAATTACCATTCCTATGTGTCGGGTGTTGCCGGTCCTGAAATCGCAGTCATGTTTGCGGAAGAAGGAGTCAACGGCGCACATCAGGATCCTCAATACAATGTTTTATACAGGAATATCAACATGGTCAGATCATTCGTCGATGCCGCAGAATCTAAGAAAGTCATGGCTCATGTCAATATGGCTCAAATTGACGGTGCCCATAACGCAAATGCAACCGCGAGA
This sequence comes from Clostridiales bacterium, assembly GCA_003446975.1. Taxonomy (GTDB): domain Bacteria; phylum Bacillota; class Clostridia; order Tissierellales; family Dethiosulfatibacteraceae; genus 38-11. The sequence continues at coordinate 9,448 of DMAP01000411.1, forward strand.
GATGCATGGAAGGTGATGCCTGAGCTGATGGTTCAACATGCGATCAATTCCATGTATTCGTTCAAAGCAGGAATGAAAAAGGAAAACATCGCACTATCAACTGTTCCGCCTTCTGCAGCTCCTGTTCCTTGTACAAAATATGACTTGCCCTATGCGGTTGCCCTGCGCGATCTGTTTACAGAATATAAGATGAGAGCACAGCAAAACACAAAATACATCACGTCATCATCTAGGGAAGCAACGGTGACCCATGTAATGAATATGCTGATATCAAAAATGACGAGAGCAGATATCCAGTCAACTATCACACCGGATGAGGGAAGAAATGTGCCATGGCACATGTATAATATTGAGGCATGCGACACTGCCAGTCAAACGCTGGTGGGACTTGATGGTTTGATGGAAATGATTGACCTTAAAACTGAAGGGTTTTTACCGGAGAAGGTAAGGGAGTTGAAAGAAAGATCTATACTATACTTCGAAGAGCTTCTGGAAGTCGGTGGTTATTTCGAAGCCGTCGAGAAAGGATTTTTTGTTGACTCAGGCATGTATCCTGAGAGAAACGGAGATGGAATCGGAAGAAAAATTCATGATGGCATAGGGGCAAATACAGTCTATAAGAGAGATGATGATTATTTCGCGCCGGTTACAGCTCATTTTGGCTACAACAATGTCGCTCAATATGATGAAGATGCAGTTGATAATCCGGCTTCATTGATCAATGGCTGCACATTGGAAGATCCGGATAAGATTGTATTCATTGATGAATTGGATGAAAACGACAATGTGGAAGTCAGAATGGCAGAATCAGAAAAGTACAGAAACACCAATATGATTAAACCTGAAATGGAATGGCTTGCTGATGGTACTGTAGTTGTAGAAATCTGTCTTCCAACATCAAAAAGAGTTGCAGAGTTTGCAGCTGTCGAGTTCGCTAAAAAGATGAATCTGAGAGATCCTGAGGCAATACATGTTGAGGTTCTTCATCCATCCGAAGGTGTTAGAGTTCAGGTAAAAGGAAAGCTTGATTTTGATCTGGATATGTCAACGCTGGAAATACCGGAAGAGCCTGAAATATTAAGCTTCGATGAGCTGTGGAATGAAATCGAGAAAAATCCAATGAAGGTTGTGGCCGCAACAGTAGGGCAGGACGAGCATTCTGTAGGATTGCGGGAAGTAATTGACATCAAGCACGGTGGGATAGAAAAATTCGGGATAGAAGTTGAATATCTGGGAACGTCATGTCCATTGGAAAAACTGGTGGATGCGGCTATTGAACTGAATGCGGATGCTATAATGGCGTCAACAATAATCAGCCATGACGATATCCATTATAAAAATATGAAAAGAATCCATGAACTTTGTGTAGAAAAAGGCATCAGGGATAAAGTTATCATTATTACCGGAGGAACTCAAGTCACACCGGAAATAGCGGTGCAAAGTGGTGTGGATGCCGGGTTTGGTAAAGGCTCAAAAGGAATTCACGTAGCAACATTCCTTGTTAAGAGAAGAAAGGAAATGCAGAAATGAGAATTGACGTATTGGTAGCAGAAATCGGCAGTACAACAACTGTTATCAATGCCTTTAATGGCATAGGCAGCCCTGACCCATGTTTCATGGGTCAGGGCCAAGCCCCTACCAGTGTTTTAGAGGGAGATGTGACTATCGGTCTCAACAGCGCCCTTGAAGATCTCAAAACAAGATTGAACATCTCCGAAATAGAATATAATCGGTTTTTGGCCACCAGCTCGGCTGCCGGTGGCTTGAAAATGACTGTTCACGGGCTGGTATATGACATGACGGTAAGGGCTGCCAAGGAAGCGGCATTAGGGGCTGGTGCGAACATACACATGGTTACTGCCGGTAGACTAAGAAGGACAGATGTGAATAGAATCAAATCAATTAATCCTAATATTATTTTGATAGCTGGCGGTGTCGATTATGGCGAAAGAGACACTGCTGTTTACAATGCGGAAGTAATAGCTGGATTAGGTCTTGACATTCCTGTGATCTATGCAGGAAATATCGAGAATCATGATGAAATAAAAGAGATTTTTGAAGGTAAAAAGATTGAGTTGCACATTGTCGAGAATGTATATCCCAAAATTGATCAATTGAATATTGAACCAACTAGAAATGTCATCCAAGACGTGTTCGAAAAGCATATTATTCATGCCCCTGGCATGGAGCATGTGCGGGACATGGTAAATGGCAGCATAGTGCCTACGCCAGGCGCTGTGATGATTGCCAGTCAGTTGCTATATGAAAAGATAGGTGACACAGTAACCTTTGATGTTGGTGGCGCCACAACCGATGTGCATTCTGTCACTGAAGGCTCCGAGGAGATCGAAAGAATTCTGATCAGCCCTGAACCAAAAGCAAAACGGACGGTTGAAGGTGATTTGGGAGTCTATATCAATATGAAGAATATTGTTGAACTGATTGGTGTTGAAGAAATTGCCAAGAAACTAAAGATAACCGCTGAGGAGGTTGACAAACTGATACTGGACCATCCTCCGATTCCAACAAACGATCTACAAATCAGATTTGTTGAACTTTTAACTGAAAAGGCTGTTGCTTTGTCACTGCAGAGGCACGCAGGCAGGTTCAGAGATTTGTATTCAACAGCAGGTAAGAAAAAGGTTGCTGAGGGAAAAGACCTGACAAAGATCAAGTATATAGTCGGAACAGGCGGCGCACTGACAAGACTGCCAGGGCGAACAGATATCATCAAAAAGGTCATAGCAAATGTCAAAGGTAATGAAATGTTTCCAACTGCCGAGGCTAAGATACTGATCGATGATGATTATATTATGGCATCATTAGGCGTCATGTCAAAGGAGTATCCTGAGGTCGCATTTGAGTTACTGTCTAAATCATTGAAGATATAAACAAAAATCATGATAAAAAGCGAGAAGCCCATGTATCCAAGATTAATAATCGATTTAAAAAAAATAGAAAGAAATGTTAATGAAATCACCACAAAATGTACTGATAAAAGCATAAAAGTTGCCGGGGTCACAAAAGTTTTCTGTGCAGATGAGCCCATCGTCGATGCCTATATTGGAGGAGGAGTGGATTATCTGGCTGATTCCAGAGTGCAGAATCTTAAAAAACTTCAAAACAAGGGATTGCCTGTTTATATGCTGCGTTTGCCGATGCTTTCAGAAGCATCTGAAGTGGTGGCGTTGTCAGATGTATCATTAAACTCGGAGATTGAAACCATAAGACTATTAAATCTGTCCGCTAAAGCCCAGAATAAGATTCATGGCGTTATTCTGATGATTGACTTAGGTGATTTACGAGAAGGGATTTTTGATGAAGAAGAACTATTGAAAACCATCACAGAAGTCCTAGAACTTAAAAACATTGATTTGAAAGGGATAGGCACAAATCTTACTTGCTATGGCGGGGTTATCCCAACTGAAGAGAATCTTGGAAAGCTTTTGGCTTACAAGAACAGTATAGAGAAGCAGTTTGATATCAACCTTGATATAATTTCAGGAGGGAATTCAAGCTCATTGTATCTGTTGGATGAAAAGAGAATGCCTGATGGAATAAATATGCTGAGGATTGGAGAAGCCTTTGTCCTTGGCAGGGAGACAGCTTATGGCAATGCGATTGAAAGGACTTTTGATGACGCTTTTGTCCTTGAGGTAGAAATTATTGAAGTAAAAGAAAAGCCATCATTACCAATCGGAACAATCGGAATGGATGCATTTGGCAACAAACCGGTTTTCCAGGATAAGGGAATCATGAAAAGAGGTATTTGTGCTATCGGAAGGCAGGATATAGAACCGGATGGCTTGATTGGCTATGATGAAAAGCTTGCTATTGTGGGAGCCAGTTCGGATCATCTGATAGTTGACCTGACTAGATGTGACAAGGACTATAAACCAGGCGACGTGTTGAGATTTAAACTCACCTACGGAGGTTTATTGAAGGCTTTCACCTCTGAGTACGTTTCAAAGGTGTACGTTTAGCGTGTGCTTATCGAAATGACAACTTATTTATAAAAGGACGTGCCTATTGAAATGCTTTGATAAAGTAGTTCTAAGGCATTCTTTAGACTGCCATTGACGATGTGAATACTATCTATACCTGAGTGCAATGCCTCAATGCAGTTTTTCACTTTAGGAATCATCCCTTCTAAAATGATACCATTGTTAATAAGAGCTTCACCATACGCAGGTGTTATTCTTGGAATAACACTATTTTTGTCTTTGAAATCCATATAAATCCCATCAACATCAGTCATGTAAATAAGCTTGTTTGCCTTAAGCGATGAGGCTATTGCACTTGCGGCACTATCAGCATTGATGTTTAAGGTGAGACCAGTCTGGTCGGTTCCTATTGGAGAGATTACAGGGATTATATCGTTTTCTAACAATAATCGTATAATTGTCTGATTAACAGCGACAATTTCACCTACAAAACCTAATTCCTGCCCAACTGAGACTTGTTTTTTACAAAGCAGAGCATTGTGGTCTTTTCCACTTATCCCAACTGCGTTAAGTTTCTTTAATTGCAGTTCTGTGACAATTCTTTTGTTGTTTTTTCCAGAAAGAACCATTTCCACCACTTCCATGGTTTGTGCATCGGTTATTCTCAGGCCGTCTCGAAATCTAGGTTCAATATCAAGTCGCTTTAGCATATGGTTGATGTAACTGCCCCCACCATGTACAACGACAACCGATATACCGGAAGTTCTAATGCAATTTATCTGAGTAGCGAAAGAATCCAATAAATAGTCAGATTCAAGTATAGAGCCACCAATCTTAATAACGTATATTTTTGAAGCATCTTTGATGTAATCTATCATGTTCTATAATCTCCATTTATACGTATGTAATCATAGGACATATCGCATCCCCATCCCTTTGCCTCAAAATCGCCATCCATCAAGTTTACCAATATTTCTATCGAGTTGCCTTTCAAAACTTCAGCCGCCAACTCTTCATTGAAATGCAAAGGTATTCCATTTTCAACAAGCCTGATGCTGCCAAATCGGCTTTTGAAAGCCAATGAAAGTCCGTTAGGATCCATGAATGCGCCTGAATAACCCATGGCACAAATGATTCTTCCCCAATTTGCATCTTCGCCGAAAAAGGCGGTTTTAACCAAGTTCGAATTGATAATCGCTTTGCAAAGCACGCGAGCGTCATCTTTGGTTTTAGCTCCTCGTACCGTTGCCTCTAGTGTTTTGGTAGCTCCTTCCCCATCTTTAATAATCATTTTTGCCAGTTCAGTATTAATAATGTTCAAGGCTTTGCAGAATATTATATAGTTTTCATCCTCTTCTATAATCTCATCATTTCCCGCCAATCCATTGGCTAAAATACAGGCCATATCATTTGTGCTAGTATCGCCATCGACAGAGATCATATTGTAGGTATCTATAATGCTATCAGACATGGCATGCTGAAGCAAAGGCTGTGAAATATTCAGATCGGTCGTTATGAATGCAAGCATGGTAGCCATGTTGGGATGGATCATTCCGGAACCCTTTGCCATAGCACCAATTTTCACCAATTTTCCATCAATCGTAAATTGTAGAGAGACCTCTTTAGAAACTGTATCAGTCGTCATGATAGCAGAAGCAGCATCTATGGCTCCCTGACGGTCTGAGGACAAAAAAACACAAGACTTTTCAATGCCTTGATTAATGATATCTACAGGTAGTTGAACTCCAATGACACCCGTGGAAGCGGTCAACACAGCGTTTATGTCCAATTTCAAAGCATTTGCCAGTGATTCAGCCATTTTTTGATTGTTCACAATGCCTTGCTGGCCTGTGCAGGAATTGGCATGGCCACTATTGATTACAATTGCCTGTATGAGGGATTTTTCATCCAATAGTTGCTTGTTCCGGATAATAGAGGCAGCTTTGACCTGATTGGTGGTAAAAACAGCGGCATATCTAGCAGGAATTTCAGTATAGACAATGGCCAAGTCTCTTCTTTTATATTTCATTCCTGTATATCTGCCACATGCGTAAAATCCAGTTGGTTCAGTTACTCCGTTATGATTTAATTTCATTTTGACCTCCTATGCTGGGAACATGGATACTCGATCCAATCCAGTTTCTTCGTTAAGGCCAAACATGATATTCATATTCTGAATTGCCTGACCTGCAGCGCCTTTTATTAGATTATCAAGAGCAGAAGTGATAATGATTCGATTTGTTCTTTCGTCAAAAAAAATGCCAATGTCGATATAATTAGAACCTTTAACCCATTTTGTCTCAGCAGAAATACCTTCTGGTAAGAGTCTGACAAACTTCTCGCTATTGTAAAGATTACCATATGCATTTCTAATACTGCCATAATTTACGGATTGATTTGGCTTGCAGTAGATAGTTGTTAGAATACCCCTGTTCACTGGCATTAGATGTGGCACGAAGCTGAGTTTTATTCTTTCGCCCGAAAGCGATGAGAGCTTTTCTTCAATTTCAGGCGTGTGTCTGTGACGTATTGTGTTGTAAGAATTCATGTTTTCATTGCATTCAGAATAGTGGGTGCTCAGGCTCAACGTCCTACCGGCACCTGTGATACCGGACTTGGCATCAATTACAATCGATTCGAGGTCAATCAGTGATTTCATCAGTAGAGGTGCAAGACTCAAAATGCTACAGGTTGTATAGCAGCCTGGGTTGGCTACCAGGTTTGTTTTTTTGATGGCTTCCCTGTTTAGTTCGCATAACCCATAGACAGCTGACTCAATCAATTTAGGATTGATATGTTTTGGACTATACCATTGGTTATAGGTATCGACATCGTTTAATCTGAAATCGGCGCCTAGGTCAACTACCTTAATTTTATTGATAATCTCTTGGTCAAGAAACGTGGAAGAATGACCATGGGGCAATGCTATGAATAAAACATCAATATCTTGACCCATTATATCCAAAGGCATTTCTATGCAATTTATATTCATTCGTTCATAATAGCTCATGTACAATTTTGCGTAATGTTCACCATGATTGGATGATGAGGTTATGAAACTGATACGAACATCAGGATGGTCAGTAAGTAGTCTAATTAGCTCTTGGCCTGCATAACCTGTCCCTCCAATGACACCTGCCTTGATCATGTGTTTCCTCCCTAGTGTAAAATAATATTTTTATTATACAGCTATCATTTGTAAAGTCAAGAGAAATATATAAAAACATAAAAAAATGCATAAATATATTTTATTTGATTGCATAAAAACAGAGGTTGATTTAATCAACCTCTTATCATTCGAGAAATTTTATTCAATAGGTTTGAGACTTTCATCCAGCCAGGTGGCTGTCTTGTGGATAGGCTGCATGAACAGTCTATCGCTATCCAAGATATTCTTGCTTTGGTGGAACTTAAAAATAAAATCGCTGTCAGTCTTTCCGAAGATCTCTATTTTACCATCGGGATGGGATAGGGCATACCTGAATCCTTTACTGATACCATTGAGTTTTCTTTTAGCTTTGGATATAATTTCTATTCCTTCATATAATGGCACCTGGAAATGGCTCTTAACAAATCTAACAGGCCTGCATTGAAAAACGTAATATGGATGGACACCGAAAGCAGTCAAACCACTCAGCAGTTCAGCCATAACATCCGGGTCATCATTTATACCTTTCAGAAGAACAGCCTGGTTTCTAATTGCGATACCGATGTTCTTGAGGGCCCGTATGGCTTTTTTTGCCTCTTCAGTCAACTCTCTAGGATGGTTGAACTGTGTTATGACAATGATTTCCTTTACAGCTGAATATCTTTTTAAGATGCTCAATAGTTCTTCATCTAAGTAGATTCGTTGTGGAAAAACCACTGGTGTTCTTGAACCGAGTCTGATAAAGTCCAGATGATTTACAGCACTTAGATTTTTGAGATACTCCTCGATTACTCTATTAGGCACAGCAAAAAAGTCACCTCCAGAGAGCAATACATTATTTATTTCAGTATGTTCTCTTATATAGGAAATGGATTCAGCCATCCTTTGATTGACTTCTTCTGTTGAATAGCCTACCATTCTTTTTCTAAAGCAGTGGCGGCAATACATATAACATACGTTGGTTGATAATACCAATGCAGTAGTGCTATACTTATGCTGCAAACCCGGCATTTTTGTGTTTGTCGCTTCGCCGCTGGTGTCATAATCACCAGCATTGTTCAATTCCATTCCATGTGGAACAGAAAGCTTACGGATAGGATCTTCTTTGTCAGACCAATCAATCAAATCAAAATAGTACTTAGTTATTCGCATAGGATGTCTTTTAGACACTTCAATCAAGCGTTGTTTTTCTTCGGGCGACATATGCAGCACCTTGTCTAAATCCTCGATTCTAAGTATGTTATCTTTAAGCATATCTTTCCAAGACAACATCAATACATCACTCCCTACATATTAAATTTTTTTGTTAAATCATTACAGATTTTGTGAAATTTCGGCAAACTCATGATAGGATTGGATCAGATTAGTAGAAATGTAAAAATATTATACCATACGGGAGTATTCAAGTCAAAGACACATGTGCGATCGCACTTGGCGCAATGGATCATGGTGGATTGAGCTCATAGATTTCAGGAGAAAAAAAGCCAATAATCTGATATAATAACTATAGCTGAATCGATATGACCGATATAAACAACAAATGAGAGGATCTTTGACTATGGGAAAGTATAATTCGATATTTGACATTTTAGGGCCTATCATGGTAGGACCTTCCAGCTCTCACACCGCTGGCGCTGCAAGATTGGGGAAAATAGCCAGATACATTGCCGATGGTGACATAAAGCGTGTAGAAATCACATTGTATGGATCCTTTGCGGAAACCGGAAAGGGACATGGGACAGAAATGGCATTGGTGGCAGGCATTCTCGGAATGGAGCCACATGATGAAAAACTGAGACATTCACAGCAAATTGCGAAAGAGCAGGGAATAGAAATTTCTTTTGAAAAGGGAAATATACCAGGCATCCACCCAAACACAGCAAGGTTCACAATTGAAAAAAACAACGGGACATGTATAGTTGTCACAGGCGCATCTGTCGGTGGTGGGGCGGTCATTGTCAATGAAATCGATTCATTCAATGTTGAGTTGACTGGAGATTATTTCACGATTGTGACTAGACATATAGACAAAAAGGGAATCATCAGCAAAGTGACCACTTTGCTGGCGGAGAGCAATGTCAATATTGG
>DMAP01000310.1 GCA_003446975.1 Clostridiales bacterium
GGGTCAAAGAGATTTTACGCAAACGTTTGCTTAAACAGTTTTGTTATATTATTAACGAATCCTTTGCTATTACTGGTTTTTAAAAACTATATCAATGAATACAATATACTGGATACAATTTTCTTTGAGGTTTTTAGTAATCGAAAACGATCAAAATGCTCCTTATCAAAATGATAGAAACTCTAAATGCGTTGAATTTACAATAATTTAATCGTTAAAGGTATTTTATATAATATTGCTGTATGATAAATGACAGTAAACGTTTACTATGCATAAATTATTTGTTATAATTAAAATTACTATTACACAAGGAGATTAACAATGACCTTAAAAGAGATTGCCCAAAAGGCCGGTGTTTCAATTGCAACTGTATCACGTGTCATCAATCATGCAAACTCCAATGCTGCCAGCAAAGCAACCCAAGACAAGATTTGGGATATAGTCAAAGAAACCGGCTATACACCAAATCAACATGCCAGAGGTCTGAAGATGGGCGTGAAAGGAAACATACCAAACAATATTGAAATCGCCTGCATATTCGCGAGAGTCGATGATCTGGAATACGACCCCTTCTTTATTATTATCATGAGAGCAATCGAGCAGGAAGCGCTTGCACATGGTTATTCACTGAGATATTCTTTCTCTATTACAGATTTGTTAAACACCAATAAAACTAGTTTATTCAGTAATCATTCGGCATCATCTATAGTGGTTTTAGGCCGTTTTAACAAGAAAGTATTATCAACTCTTGCATCTCACTATAAACATATCGTTTATACAGGTTTAAACATATTGCCATTGAAAGTTGATCAAATAGTCAGCAATGGACATGGAGCAGCTATGATGGCTGTTAGTCATTTGATTGAGCTAGGTCATCGAAAGATTTACTATATTGGAGAACGTAAAGACGAACAACGATACACGGGCTATCTTGAAGCCATGTCGACAGTGGGTTTCAAAGAAAGTGACTGTTTTGCGGTTGATACAACAATGTCATCAAGAGGAGGATACCAAGCAACCAAAAAATTGATAGAGGATAAAAAAGATTTCACAGCATTGTTTTGCGCCAATGATGTAATTGCAATTGGAGCCATGAAGGCTCTTAAAGAACATAACATTAAAATCCCCGATGATGTTTCTGTCATAGGCATTGATAATATTGATACTGTACAATTCCTTACTCCCATGTTAACCACAATACATATCCCTCTTGAAGAGCTTGGCAAAATGACTGCAAAAATGCTGATTGACCGTATCGAGGGAGGTCATCAGCTTCCTATCAAAATGGAGCTTCCCTATTATTTGGTTAAACGGGAAACATGTGCACCATGTCGAAAACCTTGAATATAAAAAACAAAAAACGAGAAATATAATTTCCCGTTTTTTGTTTTGTCATTAATTATTTTACAACTATATTATATATTTTACCTGGTACAAAGATTTCCTTAACAATTTTCTTGTCATCAATAAACATTTTAACATTGTCATCATCCATAACTGCTTTTTTTACGATTGACTGTTCAGCATCTTTAGGAACATTCACCTTTGCCCTTACCTTGCCGTTGATCTGTACCGGTATCTCAATAACATCCTCAATTGTCTTGTTCTCATCCCATTCAGGCCATTGGGTTTGATTGAGCATTCCTTCATATCCCTGGATGGACCAGATTTCTTCAGTAATATGGGGTGCAATCGGATTTAAAAGTATGATGAATGCTTTCAGCTCATCTTTTGTTACACTTCCATTGTCGTAAAATTCATTGATTAATGTCATCAGTGCGGCAACGGCAGTATTGTATTTCATCTCTTCCAAATCCTGAGAGACTTTTTTAATAGTTCGGTGCATGGATGTTTCCAACTCTTTCGAAAAACCATCCTGGTTCGTTATCATTTCCTGAAGCTTCCAAACTCTATCCAAAAACCTTTTTGATCCTTTGACCGAATTATCATTCCATGGAACGGGTTTTTCATAATCCCCTATAAACATAACGTAGGTTCTCAAGGTGTCAGCGCCAAACTCCTCAATGATATCATTGGGATTGACAACATTTCCCTTTGACTTTGACATTTTATCACCATCATTCCCAAGAATCAAACCTTGGGCGGTTCTTTTGGCATAAGGTTCTTTTGTGGGTACCTCTCCGATATCATATAGGAATCTGTGCCAGAATCTCGAGTATAACAAATGTCTGGTTACATGTTCCATCCCGCCATTATACCAATCAACTTGTTTCCAATAGTTCAGTTTTTCCTTGCTTGCGAAAGCATCATTGTTTTTGCTGTCTATATATCTCAAAAAATACCAACTGGATCCAGCCCATTGGGGCATAGTATCTGTTTCTCTCTTGGCATTGCCGCCACATTTAGGACAGGTTGTATTGACCCACTCATCTATCGTAGCCAATGGTGATTCTCCCGTATCTGTTGGTTCATATCGCTCAACAACCGGCAAGGTTACCGGCAATTCTTCCTCAGGTACGGCAACGATGCCACAGTCCGGGCAATGGACAATCGGAAATGGTTCGCCCCAATATCTCTGTCTATTGAATGCCCAGTCC
>DMAP01000256.1 GCA_003446975.1 Clostridiales bacterium
CTGTGGAGCGGACACGCAAAAAATGAAGTACGGACATAGAGGAAGCAATCATCCTGTAAAAAACCTGAAAACTCAACGTGTCACCATCACATCACAGAATCATGGTTATGTGGTTATAGAAGACACATTGCCAGAAGATTTTGAGATTACACATATCAACATGAATGATTTCACTGTCGAGGGAATCAAAAATGAATCCAAGAAATTGATGAGTGTGCAGTTTCATCCGGAAGCCAGCCCGGGACCGGGAGAATCAAGCTATATATTTGATGAATTCATGACGTTATTATAGGAGGAAGTTATGCCATTAAATAAAAACATCAAAAAAGTACTGGTATTGGGATCTGGACCCATCATCATCGGTCAGGCAGCGGAATTTGACTATTCAGGCACACAAGCTTGCAGGGCCTTGAAAGAAGAGGGGATAGAGTCCGTTCTGGTCAACAGCAACCCAGCTACCATCATGACTGATAAAGAGATTGCCGATAAAGTCTACATCGAGCCATTGACATTGGAGTTTATTGAAAAAATAATTCAAAAAGAACAACCTGATGCCATCTTGCCTGGCATGGGCGGACAAACCTCATTGAATCTGGTTGTGGATTTATATGATATGGGTATTCTGGAAAAAAATAACGTAAAAATTATAGGCACACCTGTAGAGGCTATAAAGGTTGGAGAAGACAGGGAAAAATTCAGGCAATTGATGCAGGAGATGGGCCAGCCTGTTGTGAGAAGTGAAATTGTGCATTCAATGGATGAAGGATTGGCTGCTGCGGAGTTGATGGGATATCCGGTGATTGCGCGGCCCGCGTTTACTTTGGGAGGATCGGGTGGTGGCATAGCAGATACCAAGGAGGATTTGACGATTATTCTGTCAAAGGGTCTGAATCTAAGCCTCAACAGACAGGTTCTCATTGAAAAAAGCATCAAAGGATGGAAAGAAATTGAGTATGAAGTGATGCGTGATGCTAAAGGGACCTGCATTTCTGTCTGCAATATGGAAAATATGGACCCAGTTGGTGTCCATACAGGAGACAGCATCGTGACCGCTCCCTCGCAGACGCTATCAGATAAAGAATATCAGATGCTTAGAACCGCGTCTCTGGATATCATTGACAGAATCGGGATAGAGGGTGGTTGCAACGTTCAATTCGCTCTTGATCCACATAGCTTTGAGTATATTGTAATCGAAATCAATCCTAGAGTAAGTCGATCTTCAGCGCTGGCTTCAAAAGCGACCGGTTATCCGATTGCAAAAGTGGCAACCAAGATAGCACTGGGCTACAATCTAGATGAGATTGAAAATTCAGTTACCAAAAAAACAATGGCTTGTTTTGAGCCTGTTCTAGATTACGTGGTTGTTAAGATACCGAAGTGGCCTTTTGACAAGTTGCAGACAGATATAAGGCTTTTAGGAACACAAATGGCTGCTACAGGTGAAGTAATGGCTATCGGCAGCAACTTCGAAGCCGCACTACTTAAAGCGATCAGGTCTTTAGAGAACGCACAATACACTTTATGGAGCCCAAAACATGTCAAAATGACTATTGTGGAACTGAAAGAAAAAATGGATAAGCCTTCTGATGAACTGCTTTTTGTAACTGCCGAGCTTCTCCGAAGAGGTTATAGTGTGTCCAGGGTTAATGAAGTCACAAAAATAGATCATTTTTTCATCAATAAAATTCTGAATATCGTAGAACATGAAGAACTTTTAAAAAGAATGAAGCTGGAGGACTTGAGTTATGATTGGTTGAAGAAAATCAAGAAACTGGGTTTTTCGGATAAAGGAATCTCTCAATTGATGTCATGCGAACCCGATGCGATATTCAACAGGAGAATGCAATTAGGAATTGTTCCTTCCTTTAAGATGGTTGATACTTGCAGCTGTGAATTTGAAGCGGTTTCACCCTACTATTATTCGACATATGAAGATATGGATGAAGTCACTATATCCAGTCGAGAAAAAGTAATCGTTATCGGTTCAGGTCCTATCAGAATAGGTCAGGGAGTTGAATTTGACTACTGTTGTGTCCATTGTGTGTTTGCACTGAAGGAGTTGGGCATAGAGACCATTATCATCAACAACAATCCTGAAACTGTCAGTACGGATTTTGATATTTCAGACAGGCTATATTTCGAACCGCTGACAGAGGAAGACGTATACAATGTTATTCTGAAAGAGAAACCAAAAGGAGTGATTCTTCAATTTGGCGGACAAACTGCCATCAAGCTCGCCGCCTTTATTGACAAAATGGGAATCAACATCTTCGGGACGACATCAAGGCATATCGATATCGCTGAAAACAGGGAAAAATTCGATAAAATGCTCGAAAAAATAAATATCAAGAGACCTCGTGGAAAGGGTGTCTGGTCTGTAGAAACAGGTAAGAAAGCAGCAAAAGAAATAGGATATCCTGTCTTGGTCAAGCCTTCATATGTGCTAGGTGGTCAAGGGATGGAAATCACCTATAACGAAACTGAACTAGTAAACTATCTCCAGGCTGCTTTCAACAAAGACTCCAAAAATCCTGTTCTGATTGATCAGTACATGCTAGGCAAAGAGATAGAGGTGGATGCGATTTCAGATGGTGAAAATATCCTTATTCCAGGAATAATGGAACATCTGGAAAAGGCGGGTATTCATTCCGGCGACAGCATATCCATCTATCCCCCAATTACCATTAGCGAGGATATCACCAATCAAATTATTGAAACAACAGCCAAAATCGCTAAAGAATTATCCATCAAAGGCATTATCAACATTCAATTTGTTGAATATGAAGGTCAATTATATATTATTGAGGTCAATCCAAGATCCAGCAGAACGGTACCCTTTGTTAGCAAAGTTACCCATGTACCAATGGTGAAGCTGGCTGTAAAGGCTATGATGGGTCAGAAACTAAAGAACATGGGATATGGTGTGGGGCTTTATAGATCTATCAATAAAATGATAGTCAAAGTACCGGTCTTCTCTTCGCAAAAAATCTCAGGAATCGAGGTCAGTCTGGGTCCGGAGATGAAATCCACCGGAGAGGTTCTTGGAGTGGGCAATACTTTTAATGAAGCGCTATTTAAGGGGTTTTTAAGTGCCGGGATTAAATTTCCGGATAAAAGCAAGTTCATTTTGGTGACGCTGAAACCTGAGGATAAAAGCCGATTTATCCCAATCGCCAGAAGATTAACGGCAAAAGGCTATCGCCTGGCATCCACACCTGGCACACACAAATCATTGGAAGAGCAGGGCATAGTGTCTGAGATGGTTAATAAGATTGGAGAGGATAACAATATTTTGCAGATGATACAAAGCGGTAAGGTAAGTATTGTTTTGAACACCCCGACAAAAGCCAATGATAGCAGAAGAGATGGATTCATCATCAGAAGAAAAGCTGTTGAGAACGGCGTTGATCTATTCACGAGCCTTGATACGGTTGATGCCTTGCTGAGTGTTATCGAATTAGGAATCGATGAGAAAAACATCAAGGTTTTCGAATCTCAGGAAGTCTTCGAATAAACATTCACTTTAATATTCACTAGTTTATTTATAGAGACAATTATGGTAGAATATATCTGATAACAAATCCATATATCTAATCAGAAAGAATATATTTCTGATTGATAGGGATTGATTTATGTGATATACTCTGATTTTGCACGGGAGTAAATAAGTGCTGGTGTGCT
>DMAP01000433.1 GCA_003446975.1 Clostridiales bacterium
AATTTCTTAGTGTATAAATACTCTATTACAGACTTTGGTCGTGCTAGATCTTCAGAGTCATGTTTGTATGTTTAAGGAGGTATGTTTATGGTGCAATCAGAAGTTGCTATGGAAGCCTACAATGCTTATTGGTCGAATTCTTTGTTGCCAATGGCGGATGTCCTTTGGATGATAGTCATATTAGCAGTTGCTTTGGCAGCCATCTGGCAAGCAAGAACATTTACGTCAAAGTTTTGATGTGCTGTGGAAGTATTTGGTTTAGTGTTGGCTTTGTAAAAGGTTGGTGGATTAAAGACTTCATGAGCATGCTTGTGAGTTCATAATAGAATTCATCTGGCTTTTACAATGCTAAAATTTTAGGAAACAATGAACGGATGATTATAGAATAGAAACAGATGGAAGGTTAATCATGGATACATTACAAAATCTGCTTATTGAAAAGTGTTCTGAGCTTGGTTTAAAGGCATATCCACTTGAGGTCAAAAATATCCCAGTAGAAAACCGAATTAGACTTAAATGTACTTATGGATGTCCTGATTATGGCAAAAGTTTAAGTTGCCCTCCTCATGTGATGGAGGTAGATGAGTTCAGGAAAATCTTGAATGAATACAATAAGGCTCTGTTACTCATTGATGAACATAAGATATCTCCAGAATGCAACCCTCTCAATAATTGGTCTTGCTTATCTAAAAAGTCGTTTCATAAAATGATCGAAATAGAACATCTTGCTTTTCGTCAAGGATTTATTTTTTCCCTGCTAATGCGGCCAGGACCATGCAACGAGTGCGATACCTGTGATGAAAAGTGCAAGAAACCACAACTTTGTAGATTCCCACCTGAAGCTGTTGGAATTAATATAGCGAAAACACTTGGTGATATGGACAGGAAACTCGCCTTTTGTGATGATTCTGTTACTAAATGCATAGGCATTTTATTGATAGAATAGAACTTTCAGTCATTGATTATTAATTAGGAGTGAAATTAATGGTCATAAAAAATATGGGTCGTGTCCCTATATCACTGAACTGGAATTCTGAACGTCAATAATTCTTTTAATTTCCATACATGATCCGTTAATTTTTCCGCCATTGCTGGAGTTCTTTGCAACCACTTTCTATTTTCTGAGTCCGCTTTAATTTTCAGAGAATCATGAGGTTTTATAAATTATACCATGCCTGAAACAGATCAAGGGATTTCTGATGCATTTGCATTGTTTTACTGAAATTGACACCTTTTCTGATGAATCTGGCAACACAGCTTCTAATTGTCAGATTTATTCTCTCAACGTAGGAAGTACCAATATAATCATCAGAACAAGCTCCAAGCATCTCAAATATCTCATCGGTATCACCGAAAACAATACGAGAAACTGTGCTAACAACATAGCCTTTTACTTTGTTCTTGGTAACTATTCAGCCTAATAAAAACACTATCAATAGCAATCTGGACAAAAACTTGAGACGCAAATTTCAGTAGGACCATTTATTTTGATTGTTGCTATAGATTGCTTTTTTGATTCTCAGGTTGTTAGTGAACAAACATCTCCATTTTGACAAAATCAGCATCATTAGGTAGATTGTGGTAGGCTGAATAGTTACCGTTTTACTTAACATGGCTTGAGCAGAACAAGTCCATATGTGTATTTTTCTGTCGGCTGTTCTGCTTAAAGCATAAACTAGCATATCTCCTTATAGGATTGTTACAAGTGTTTCAACTGTTACAACTGGCAACTCTGAATACCTTTTAATCTCAATCAAACTAGCAATTTCATCATCATCTTTTTCAACTTCTCTTCAACAACTGCCTCAAGCATGCTGCTATCAACATCATGATTCATTTCTGAATTACTTATAGGATTCACTACTGAGCCATTTTTCTGCGTCACGACACCATTCGCCTTAAGAACTGCATCATCGACATCCCTACCTGAAAGATGGACATACACCGCAGGCATATCTGAGCCTTGTACCCAGCCGAAATAAGCGTTCATCTGTGCCTCAGTTAGAAAATTTGCCATGTATGTAGCTCTGCTGTGCCTGAATAAATGTGGATGGATGTTCTTGGTTATACCTGCTCGACGTGCTATTTTGATTAACTGCATCCTAATGGCATCGTATCTCAACATTGTAAGTTGATTATCACTACTATTGAACTTAAACCACAAAGGTGAATTGGGGTTATCATTGCCTTGATGCTCGGAAATCCATTCCTTCAGGTATGAAACACTGTAAACTGCTCGTACCCTTCGTGGACCAGTCTTACCACTCACATTGATAACAGCACCTATATCGTCAAAAGAAACATGCCTTATTCTAAGTGTGCCAACTTCTCCTATACGAGCACCTATATCCCAGAGAAGTGCTATTAGTGCCTTGTCACGTTTGTTTGTAGCTGCACCAATCAATTCAACCACTTCACACTCAGTAAGCATGTCATCAGGCAACTTACTTCTCGAATTGCTGATTCGTGTCTTTATCCATTTCGTCAAAGAAGGATCATCATCGTCAAAATGCCATCGGTAAAACTTCTTTAATGTTACTTTGTAGTCATGCTTCGTCCACTCACTGGAATCGGATTGTTCCAGAACTGCAACATACGATTGAAGACATTTTGCATCAACCGCGTCAAAATCAGATTGCATGGTCAGTGCAATATTCTTTAAAGTAGATATGTACTTTAAGATTCGATGCTCTCCAAGACCTGTAACAACGCAGTGGTTTACAAATTCTTGAATGAGTCTTTTATTTACTTCTGATATGTCCGATTCCTGCACTGACTCCAAACGCTTGAAAACATTTACTTTATATATTCCTTTCTCCATTGACATCTATCCTTTGGGAAAAAGGGCTCTGAACTCTTAACATTTACTCGTTCTTTTATATGCTCGCACTCTACATTCACTCTGTATATTATGGATTCGCACCCC
>DMAP01000144.1 GCA_003446975.1 Clostridiales bacterium
TAACTAAAGCTTTGCTTGATAGAGCAGGGTTTCTTGGCAGATGGATCAGCAACGACATGAAAGGAAAGTCAGAAAACTATGAATGGAAAGGTACCGCTTTCTCAGGTAAGGTGGCTGCACCTATTACAGTAGCTAGACGGGCAGGACAAAACTTTACTTTTGCTGAGCTCATGCTATGGATGACAGTGAACGATCTGATTGTAATTGGTTCCCATTATTGGAACGTTGGTGTAGCAGGAAAAGGCGGTGCTGTGAATGCTGATGAGGATCTGGAGGCGGCCAGCATATTAAATCATTTGGCTGAAAATATGGCGCATGTCATCAAGCAACTGAAGAAATAATCGGCAGTTCATTTTAAGGCTACTGGAGGTTAGGTATGGCGACGTTTGATTTTAACGGCAAACAGATCTATTATGAGGTTCATGGAGATGGGAAACCAATCATATTGTTGAATGGCATAATGATGTCGACAAAAAGCTGGGGAATATTTGTTGATGCGTTTAGCAAAGACAATAAACTGATTTTATTGGATTTTCTGGATCAAGGTCAGTCAGCAAAATCAGATATCAATTACAGTCACGATATCCAGGTAGAGATACTGAAACAATTAATTTTGGAATTAGGGTACGATAAAGTCAATATAGCAGGAATTTCGTACGGTGCGGAAATAGCATTGAGCTTTGCGGTCAAATATAATCAAATGCTCGAAAGGCTTCTGGTTTTCAATGCCTCCTACAGAACATCTCCTTGGTTGAGAGATATAGGGGAGGCATGGAATCTCAGCGCAGATCAACCCTTGAATTATTATCTGACGGCTATACCGGTAATCTATTCTCCAGAGTTTTACAACAAGAATCTTGTCTTCATGGAAAACAGAAAAAAATTATTGACATCAACAGTTTTTTCAGACAAAGGCTTTATGGATGCGATGATTAGGTTGACGAAAAGTTCAGAAAACTTTAACCTGGAGGAACAACTGAAAGGAGTCAAGACCCGTACGTTGATTATAAGCAGCGAGCATGACATGATAACACCAAAACAGGAACAAGTCAGATTGCATCAATTGCTGGAAAACTCAGATCATATTTTAATACCGGGAACAGGGCACGCATCCATGTATGAAAAACCCACATTGTTCATCACGTTGGTTTTGGGTTTCATTAATNNTAGATGTGTCGATCCTTTGAGCAAGGATTGAACTTTTTTGTTTAATAAATTTTTATTATATGATAAAATTATGTTTAAGCGAATTTTAAGGAATAAACCGGTTTTATTAGAAGCAGAGAATCAAAAGGAGATATATTGGATACAATAGTCAATTTACCAAAAACGAAAAGAGGGCAAAAAACCCTTAACAAAATCCTTAAGGCAGCAGAGGAATTATTTTATGAAAAAGGGTATCACAGCACCTCAATAATCGATATTACCAATAAGTCGAATATTGCATTAGGGACTTTCTATATTTATTTCAAGGATAAGTTCAACCTTTACAAGTATTTATTATTGATTTACAGCCACGAAATCAGAAAAGCAGTAGCAGAAAAAATAACGGAAAGCGATTCAAGATATGACAAGGAAAAAATCGGACTGTATGCCTTTCTCAATTACATGAGAGTAAACAAACATGTCTATAATATTCTGTGGGAGTCCCTGTATATTGATAAAAATATTTTTGTTGATTATTATGAGTCTTTTTCACTTCGTTATATAGAAGGCTTAAGAAAATCTCAACAAACAGGAGAGGTATCCGAAGTTGATTTGACAGTTCTAAGCTATGTTCTTATGGGGATATCCAACTTTATAGGACTGAAATATGTTATGTTTGAAAATGCTGAAGACGTAGATTTTGAAGCGGTTGTAGATTCGGTCATGGATATATTGGAAAATGGCATGTTCAATAAGTAGTGTAAAGATATAATGATCCCAAGCTTGAGAAAAAATGCTTAGGGATTTTTTATAGGGTTTAAAGCAATTTTAAGAGACACGAATATCAAAATATGTTAGAATAGCCTTAAACATTCCAGAGGTGCCAAGAGAGATATTTAACATTCAAAGGATTGACAAAAAATTAACAATATGTTATATTATTAACAAACGTTGTTAATGGAGGAAATCAATGAAAGTATCAGATATTAAAGAACTGTTAGATGCCGAGATTCATTCAGGAGACCATCTGATGGCTAAAGAGATTGTGGGGGCTTATGCTTCAGATCTGATGAGTGATGTGTTAGCATCGGTTTACTTGGATGATAAGGCCGTTCTGGTTTCAGGATTGAACAACACACAACTGATAAGGACAGCTGAGATGCTTGATTTATCCGTTATTGTGATGGTAAGAGGAAAAAAGCCACACCCTGAAGTCGTTGAAATGGCTAGAGAAAACGGTATGGCTCTGCTAACCACAAATCTGAACATGTATAACTCATGTGGATTGCTGTACTCAAAAGGCATAAAAGGATTCAGCAATGGAAGAATTGATTAAAAGATATGAATATGAAGTTGTAGCTAATGATTTTGACATAGCCGGGAGTGCTTCAAGTGCTATAAAAAGAAACTTGAAGAGCATTGGTGTGGACCCGGGTATTGTCAGGAAAGTGGCCATTGTATCCTACGAGGCCGAAATCAACATTATTATTCATTCCAAGGGCGGTGTGATGTGTCTTGAAATATATAGAGACAGGCTTACGATTAGAGCACATGATAATGGTCCTGGCATCATGAACATTGAGTTGGCAATGTCTGAGGGTTTTTCAACTGCTACCAACGAAGCAAGGGAGTTTGGTTTTGGTGCTGGAATGGGACTTCCCAACATGAAAAAATACTCAGACAACTTCAATATTACATCAAGCAGTGATGGAACCAAAATAGACATAGATATCTATATGGATTAGAGGGAGAAAACATTGGAAAGAGCTTTTTATCTAGATAAGGACAAGTGCGAAGGCTGTACGAACTGCATGCGGAAATGCCCGACAGAGGCTATAAGGATTGTCAATGAAAAAGCGGTCATCAACGATGAAAAATGCATACATTGTGGTGAATGCATTAGAGTGTGTCCATATAATGCCTACAATTCGGTAACAGATAAGATTGATGACATCAATAAGAATAAGTTTTCCATAGCCATCCCTTCCACTGCTGTCTATGGGCAGTTTCATATTGGAACAGAAATTTGCAATATCCATAAAGCATTATTGTCAATGGGCTTCGATTATGTTTATGATGAAAGCTGGGGCGCCGACCTGGTATCCCAGGCAGTAAAAAATAGAGTCAGAAATACAAAGGACAACAGACCGGTTATCAATTCCAACTGTCCAGCTGTTCTAAGACTGATTAAAGTAAAATACCCTTCACTTATGGAGAACATAATTCAGCTGCAATCCCCAATGGAAATATCGGCAATTTTAGCGAGAAAAAAAGCAAAAGAACTTTTCGGTAAAAATGATGAAGATGTTGAAGTCTTTTATATATCACCATGCCCAGCAAAATCCATAAGAGTCTATTCGCCAATTGTTTTGGGACCTTCCAAAATAGATAAAGTGATATCTCTGAAAGAGATATATGGAGATTTGATTCGTGAAATGAAGATGCATCATGAAATTTGCTACTCCAACCCTTCCATTAAAGGCCTAAAGTGGTCTCTGTCAGGCGGGCAGTGTGAGGCGGCTGAAATTGAACATGGCATTGCGGTTTCCGGGATAGAGAACGTACTGAATATTTTGGAAGAGATTGAAATGGGCAAGTTGAACCATATAGATTTTGTAGAGCTTATGTCTTGCAATGAGAGCTGCGTTGGAGGACCATTCAACTTTGAGAATCCTTTTGTAGCCAAAAATAATATCAACTATATAATTAGGAATACGAATGATTCCAATATACTAATCGATGATATCGACAAGTTCGAAGAATTGGATCAACAAGGATTGTTCGAACAGAAAATCAATCTTGGTTTGAGGAATACCGAAGGACTGAATCTGAAGGCAGCTGTTGAGAGGCTTGAGAAAGTCAGCCAGATGGTTAAAATTTTACCAAAAATAGATTGTGGATCTTGCGGCTCTCCTACTTGTCGGGCCTTGGCCGAAGATATAGTTGACGGAATCAACACCATAGAGAGCTGTGTAATACTGAAACTAAAAAAATAGGAGATTGGAATGAAAATAATTGATTTGATCAAAGAACTGGACTTGGTTAAGATTACAGATTCATTTGACGAGAATACTGAATTTACAGGTGTCTACATTGGAGATTTGCTGAGCTTGGTTGTGTCTAGAGCAAAGCAGGGAGACCTCTGGATCACCATACAGACCCATATCAATGTGGTGGCTGTAGCTGATTTGCTTGACTTGTCAGCAATTCTTGTTGCCGAAGGGATGGAAATCGATGAAGATACCATCATCAAAGCAAATGACCTGGGATTGCCCATATTGCAGTCGCAAATGTCTGCCTACGAGTTAGCTTGTGGAATCAATCGACTAGGCATATAATGAAAATTTTTTATGATTTGCATATACATTCTGACTTGTCCCCCTGTGGCGAGAAAGAAATGACGCCAAACAACATTGTCAATATGGCAATGCTCAAAGGTTTGGATGTTATTGCCGTAACTGACCATAACTCGGCTGCAAATCTCCCGGCATTAGAAATTGTTGCCCGCCAAGCAGGTATAAAAGCCATACCGGGAATTGAAATAACATCAAAAGAGGATGTCCATCTTCTGGCTTATTTTAGAGATTATAGCGATGCGGTGCAAATCGGGAGTCTTGTATATGCCAGCTTGCCCGATATAAAGAACAATGCCAGAATATTTGGTGAACAAAACATTTATGATGAAGAGGACCATGTCATAGGAAGTCTGGATAAACTCCTGATTAATGCATCATCCTATTCAATCACTGAAATCATAAGTATGGTGTCAAAGAGAAACGGTATTGTCATCCCAGCCCATGTTGAGAAAAAAGCTTATGGAATTATTGGTGTTCTAGGATTTATACCACCTGATTATGGATTTAAGTATG
>DMAP01000385.1 GCA_003446975.1 Clostridiales bacterium
CATGAACAGTACAGAAAAAGGCTCTCTGAAATACCGGGGATCACTCCCCCCATTCCCCCGCCAGACAATGTAGAGTATAATTACGCCTACATGCCTGTGGAAATAGATGAAGGTGAGTTTGGCATGAGCCGGAATCAACTTTACGAAAAGCTCAAGGACTACAATATCTTTTCGCGTCGTTATTTCTACCCGCTTCTCAATGATTTTGCCTGTTATCAATCCGTCTCTATTACTGATCCTCTCACTATCGCCAGGGCGGTGGCTGAAAAAATCATGACATTGCCAATCTATTTTGGCCTGACACGCCATGAGGTTGACAGCATATGCGATATTCTTTGCGAACTCAGCAGGAAATAATTGTATTTGAGTGAGAAAAAACATCTTATATGACAAAACTATTTGGCCCGACACATTATACAGAAGAAGATTTAGCTAACGAAGGTTTCAAATCTTTAGGCAGCAATGTTCGTATTGCCAAAACGTGCACTATTGTTGGCGCAGAAAACATCTCCATTGGAGATAATGTCCGGATTGACGGCTATTGCACCCTCGTTGCCGCTGGTTGTGGTTTTATCCATTTTGGATCATACATCCATGTGGGTGGCCACTGTGTTCTGCTGGCAGGAGAGGGAATCACATTTGAGGACTTTTCTTGTCTTTCCTGGGGGGTTAAGTTATTTTCCCGCTCCGACGACTTCTCAGGACAATTTATGACAAATCCCACAGTGCCATCAAAATATACCGGTGTCACCGGCGGTCCGATTGTCTTAAAACGCCATGTCGTTGTTGGAGCCGGGAGTGTCGTTCTCCCTAAAGTAACCTTGGAGGAAGGTGTTGCTGTTGGAGCCTTGTCTCTTGTCACAAAGAGCTTGGCTGAGTGGGGCATCTATAGCGGGATTCCGGCAAAACATATTAAAAACCGTAAGAAACAACTTCTTGAATTAGAGAGTGTTTTCCTTGAAGAGAGTTCCTTGAATCGCCGAACTAAAAACAACAACACACTTCCATCACCAAAGAAAGTATAATTACAAGATGTGCTTACTAAAAAAGATGGCAATAATGCAGCCATATGCGTTTCCTTATATCGGATATTTCCATTTAATTGAAGCAAGCGATCTATTCGTTTTCTATGACGATGTTAATTACATAACCAGAGGGTGGATAAATAGAAATCGTATATTGCTAAATGGTAAAGATTATCTTTTTACAATTCCTATAGCAAAAGCAAGTAGGAACAAACTTATCAACGAAACGGAATTGGCAATTGACAATTTGTGGAGAGACAAATTCAATCGGACTGTGACTGAAACTTACCAAAAGGCACCATACTTCCCCATTGTAACAGATTTGATTTCATCTGTTTTTTCTAAAAGCTACCCCAGTGTCTCTGACTTGGCAATTAACTCGATTGCCAGCATATACAGCTACTTAGAAACACCATTCAACTATACAAAGTCTTCTGTTTGCTCTCCCAAAACAAAAGGAGAAGATAAAACTGAGCGATTGATAAAAATCACCAAGGAGCAAGGCTTCAATGGATATGTCAATACGGTTGGTGGGAAGAGTTTATATGCAAAAGAATACTTCAAGGCTAATGGTATTGAGTTAGGCTTTGTAGAAAGCGAATACGTTCAATACAGGCAATATTCAAACACATTTGTTCCATGGCTATCGATCCTTGACGTTTTAATGTTTAATGAACCAATGGTAATCAAAAACTATTTAAAAATGTATAAAATAACCTGATAAAAATACGATGCTCTGATATGTCAGAAATCTAAAACTCAAAACAACAAATCACCTCTGACATCTTTTAATGAATTCGGAACTACATTCAAAAACAGTTCGCGCTGGCATTTGGAGCCTTATTGAGGCTATCTGCCTGCGAGGACTCCAGTTCGTTGTCGGCATTATTCTGGCACGACTACTTCTTCCAGAACAATTTGGGCTGGTCGGCATGCTGATGGTTTTTATGGCAATTGCACAGACTTTTCTGGACAGCGGGTTTGGTGCGGCGCTTATTCACAAACAGAACATTTCAGAAAAAGACATCTGTTCAGTGTTTTATTTTAATCTCCTGATGGGAATCGTTGCAGCCATCTGTTTATGTGTTGCCGCTCCCTATGTTTCCTCATTTTATAATCAACCGGTTCTGACACCAATGCTGCGGGCATTATCGCTCGTGCTGGTCATCAATGCGTTTGGTCTGGTGCAAGGGGTATTGCTGACCCGAGCAATTGATTTTAAGATGCAGACCAAAGTAACAATTATTGCGAGTTTTTTATCCGGATTTATTGGTATCGGAATGGCATATTGGGGATATGGAGTTTGGAGCCTTGTAGCACAACAAATAGCCAACGCAATTTTCAGGAGCTTTCTCTTGTGGATCTATAACAGTTGGCGACCCTCCTGGCTTTTTAGCTTTCAGTCCTTGCAAGAGATGTTTGGTTTCGGTTCACGCCTGTTGGCTTCCGGCCTCCTGCATACTGTTTTTAGTAATATCTATCTGGTAGTTATCGGAAAGCTGTTTACTCCTACGGATTTAGGTTATTTCACTCGGGCCAATGGTCTGCAAGAGTTCCTTTCAATGACGCTTTCCAGCGTGGTAGGGCGTGTCACTTTTCCCGTATTCTCAACAATCCAGAATGACCCAGATCGGATTAAACGGGGCATGAAGAAAGCATTAACTATTCTCATGCTGATCAATGCCCCCTTGATGATAGGATTAGCAGTTGTTGCCCGTCCCTTGGTGCTCGTACTACTAACCGCAAAATGGGCGCCATGCATTCCCTACCTGCAACTGCTCGCCCTAGTAGGACTATTATTTCCTTTGCATCTCATCAACTTGAATGTTCTACAGGCATTAGGGCACTCAGATCTTTTTTTACGACTGGAGATAATTAAGAAAGTTCTCATCATCTGCAATATTGCAATTACCTTTCGTTGGGGGATTGAAGCCATGATAATTGGGCAGGTGATTACTTCAAGCGTGAGCTATTACCTGAATGCGTATTACAATAAAGCTCTTTTAAACTATTCCATCTGGGAACAGATCGGCGACCTTTATCCTTATCTGCTGAATGCCTTATTGATGGGTGGTGCCGCTTATTCACTCGTCTATCTATCGATCACAAGTCCTTTATTATTATTGACATGTCAAATAGCGTTGGGAAGTCTGGTCTATTTGACAATGTGTCAGATATCGCAGCCTTCCGCTTATACGGATTTACAAAAAATGGTAATTTCTCGTCTTCGCCCTCTACAAACTCTCTGATTTTTTCGAGGTAGATTTATGCAGGAACCTTTGGTCAGTGTTCACATGATCACCTACAATCATGCGCCATATATCGCACAAGCGATTGAATGCGTTCTGGCACAGCAGACGGATTTTCCTTTTGAATTAGTCATTGGTGAAGACTGTTCTACCGATGGCACCCGAGAAATTGTGTTTGATTCTGCAAAAAAACACCCTGATATTATTCGAGTAATTACATCAGACAAAAATGTTGGAATGAAAGCTAACAGTTATCGTACAACTCAAGCATGTCGTGGAAAATATATTGCTTGGTGTGAAGGGGATGATTGCTGGCACAGAGATAACAAACTTCAACTCCAAGCGGAGTATCTCGAAGCGCATTCGGATTGTGGATTAGTTCACTCCGACCACGATAGATTTTTTGCTGATACAGGCAAGACTATCAAACTTTTTTTTTGTGCGACGCACAATGTTCCCCCTCCCGATTTTAATGTTTTCTTTGGATGGGGAGGAATTTACAACATATTAACATGTACTGTAATGGCGAGAAAACAATATGTCGATGCCATTACGGTAGATCAATTTGTTTATCACGACCCTCAGCGCATTGGTGGGACAGACATACCTCTTTTTATAGAAATTTCTATGAGATCAAAGACTCATTATTTTAATGAATCCTTGGCAACATATACAGTGCTGAGAGAGTCAGCATCAAACACTAAGAGCGAAAAGAAGAAAGCCCACTTTGTTAAGTCCAATCTTGAAACTTATTTATATCTTGCAAAAAAGTACAACGGTAAGAATGAAGTAAAACATTTTGAGCACCGCTTGCAAAGAGCCAATCAATGGGTCGCGTTTTGGGATAAAAATGAAAAAACAGCCCTTGAGCTAAAAAACAACAGCCAATTCTCGTTAAAATCTTGGATATTATACATAGGAACAATAAATCGATTAGCCTCATTTTTTTTTCACCCTACTATTGCTGCATATATCAGATTAAAAAACAAATATAGCCGTCTGTTAAAGGGTTAAAAAGTCATACCAATTCGACAAATAATAAACCGAGCAACTCAAAAGAATGCTACTGCCATCTAAAATATCTCGAAACATCAAAAGATTAACTTCTTTATTGCTTTATTCGTGGAGGTTTTACAAGTGGGGGCAGTTAAGCATGATTACACAACCTGACTCACTATACAATACAAGCCAAATCAGTATAGGTAGGAGAGTTGAGATACGAAAAGGTGCAAGGCTTGAAGCTCAAGGAACCCGAACCAATAGGCCGAAAATTGTCATTGGGGACGGTACTTCTATACATAATTATTTCCATTGTGGTGCGGCTGAGTCTGTTATAATTGGAAAGAATGTACTTATTGCGGGAAGAGTCTATATTACAGACCATGACCATACCTTTGACAAAAAAGATCTACTTCCAATCAATGCAGGGTTAACAGTTTCGCCTGTTGTTATCGACGATGAAGTGTGGATTGGTGAAGGAGCAGTAATTCTTAAAGGAGTTACTGTAGGAAAGAGAGCGGTGATTGGGGCCAATGCAGTGGTGACCAAAAATGTTCCACCCAATGCGATTGTAGGTGGAGTACCTGCCAAAGTTATCCGGTTTATTGATTTTAATGATTGATGTTTCCATACTCATAGTTTGCTATAATTCACTGACAGATATAAAAAATTGTCTAAAGGGGCTTTATGAAAAGACCAAAGATGTAAACTTTGAAGTCCTTTTGTTAGATAATTCTCATGATGGTACCGTAGAATGGGTCAAAGGCAATTACTGCCAGGTCAGAATTATTCCGAACAGTACGAATTTAGGCTTCGCTGGAGGCAACAACTTGCTTGCCCAACATGCGACGGGGCATTTTTTACTTTTACTTAACCCTGACACCCTGATAACAGATAATAGTGTGGCGAACTTGTTGTTGTGTGCAAAGAAGCATCCCAAGCACGGAGCGTGGGGTGGCATCACACTTTACCTTGACGGATTGCGGGAGAACTCTTCTTTACAAGTCTCTCCAACGCTTTGGAATATGTTTCTCCTCTCAGTTGGCTTAAAGAGCTTGCGAAAAGGTTTTCTTCGAGAAAGAGGGGAAAGGGAGCAGGAAGTGGCTATCCTCTCGGGCGCTTTCATGCTGGTTGAGAGAAAGATATGGAATGAGATTGGCGGATTTGACACTTCTTTTTTTCTCTACAGTGAAGAAGTGGACCTGTGTTTCCGAATTGCGCAATATACCGGCATGCACCCAATTATGACCCCCCATGCCTCAGTGATACATCTGGTCGGGAAGAGTTGCGACAACAAGAAAGAACGGATGTTTGGGATCCTGCGCGGTCAAATGCATTTTGACAGAAAGCGCCATGGAATTTTGCATAACATAACCCTGGCTGCGCTTATTGTGTCGAATGCCCTGATTCGCTGGCTCATCAGCATACTATTGCGCCCACTCATAGGCAAAGAACGGGCGCAAAGGCTTCATGACACATACAAACCGATCATTTTAAACATATCAGAATGGTGGTACGGTTATACACGCCATAAAACAACTACGCATCCATTTCCCAAATAAGTTCCGACTATGATTAGTGTTATTATCCCTGCCTATAATGAGGAGAATGTTATAGCGCGTTGCCTCAACAACATATTGAGAGGAATCAATCATTCTGATCTGGAAATTTTTGTTGTATGTAATGGATGCATAGATCGCACCATGGAAATTGCTGAGCAATATGGCCCTCCGGTAAAGGCGGTGTCCATACTGCAATCTTCTAAAATTGCCGCCTTGAATACAGGGGATGCGCTTGCAACAAGCTTCCCTCGCTTTTATATCGATGCCGATGTTGAGATTTCGGGATACGCCCTCCAAAAAGTTGCGAAACAACTTGAAAGCCCAGAAGTTTTGGCAGCAGCGCCAGCATTACAAGTCAATCTCTCTCATAGCAGTTGGGCTGTCAAATCTTTTTATGCTGTCTGGACATCTTTACCCTATTTTTCCCGTGGAGATATGATAGGCTCAGGTGTATATGCGCTATCCGAAGAAGGACGTAAGAGGTTTGACACCTTTCCTGACATTATAGCTGATGACGCCTTTGTGCGACTTTTGTTCACCAGAGAAGAAAGAGAAACCGTTCACGATTGCAACTTTGCTATTCATGCACCTACAAACCTCAACAATCTTATAAAAATAAAAACCCGTTCCAGATTTGGAAGAACAATTTTGCATAAACAATTTCCCTCCCTTCAACAGGATCAAGACACCACGTCCTTTTCAGCATTCAGGCTTCTTGCGAAAAAACCTTTTCTGTTGCCGGCGATGGCAGTATATTTGTATGTTCAGGTGCAAACCAAAAGGCATACTCGACGTAAATTGGCAACCGCCGACTTCAGCACATGGGAACGTGATGAAAGCAGCCGTCCTCCAGTCTCTTGGGATACAGGGAAACGACCATGAGTAAAAAAATAATGTTGGTCTCTTCTTCAGGGGGCCACTGGATTCAGTTAAATAGATTGCTGCCAGCCTTTGAAGGCTGTGAAAAGGTCTTTGTCACCACCGAATCAAAATATCAAGGAACTGTTGGGAATAATAAGTTTCTTCTGGTTCCAGACGCCAACCGCTGGAATAAGCTCCGCGTTATTTACTTGGCCATTGTAATGCTAAAGCATATTCTCGTCATACGCCCGGATGTGGTTGTCTCTACCGGGGCTGCCCCTGGCTTTTTTGCCCTTTTTTTTGGAAAAAAACTGGGTGCAAAAACAATCTGGCTCGATAGTATCGCTAACGTCGACGAACTCTCTTTGTCGGGAAAGAAAGTCAAGCGTTACGCTGACCTATGGCTTACTCAATGGGAAC
>DMAP01000094.1 GCA_003446975.1 Clostridiales bacterium
TTTGATAGAATTAATGGCGTTATGCAGCATACTCCCAGGTCCGACAAGCACTCAGACCATTGTATCAATAGGGTACAAAATTGGAGGTCCGGTACTTGCTTTTCTGACGATGTTGGTATGGGCATTGCCAGTCATTATTGTGATGACCATTTTATCTTTTTTGTATCAATTCCTGGAGTTGCAAAATATATCCCAGGATGTGCTCCGATTCATCGGGCCTATGGCAGTGGGCTTTATCATAGTTGCCGCATACCGTATCGGCAAGAAAGTGATCACAGATAAGATGACTGTCATTTTGTTCCTTATTGGTGCAATCACAACCTATTTAATACGATCTCCTTGGGTCTTTCCAGTTGTGCTGATCATTGGCGGCTTTACCAGTGTTTTACTGTCTAAGGAAAATAATCTCTGGAATCGTGTAAAGTTGAATCCACCATGGTTTTATATCGTTGCTTTCATTGTAATTGCATTGGGTAGTATAGGATTGAATCTGATATGGAACAATAGAATATTTGAGCTGTTTGAAAGCTTTTACAGATATGGATATCTGGTATTTGGAGGTGGACAGGTAGTCGTCCCTGTGATGTACAGTGAGCTTGTGGAAATCAACCAATACATGACCAATCAGGAATTTTTAACAGGTTATGGATTGGTGCAGGGGTTGCCCGGACCTATGTTTAGCTTTAGCGCTTATGCTGGGGGCATGGCTGCAAAGGATGGTGGTGCTTTAATTCAAACGTTAGCTGCGTTACTGAGTGGTATCGGAATATTTTTGCCTGGACTTTTGTTGATATATTTTGTTTATCCGATTTGGGAGAATCTAAAGAAAATTAAAGGTATCAAGGTTTCCTTGAAAGGTATAAATGCTGTGGCAGGTGGATTGATTTTCATAGCGGCTGTCATACTGATGCAACGAAGTGGATTTCAAATTGAAAATCTTATTGTTATGGTCATATCCATAATGGTTTTGATTTCAAAAAGAATTCCGGCACCAATCTTAGTTCTGGCAACATTATTGGCAGGGTTTGTATTTTGACAAAAATGTAATTGATTCGAATGAATCATGATATAATGTAATTGAAGATGAGGAGGTTTTTATGTCTAATGTCGTTAAGCTACCAAGAAAACGCTATGAAAAAGAACTGAGAAAATTGCATATTGAACTGGTTAGGTTGCAGAAATGGGTAATAGACAAGGGCTTGAAGGTAGTGGTAATCTTTGAGGGTAGAGATGCAGCGGGCAAGGGAGGAGCTATCAAACGCGTAACTCAGACACTTAACCCCAGACACTGTCGAGTAGCGGCTTTGCCGGTTCCTACTGAAAAGGAAAGGTCCCAATGGTATTTTCAGAGATATGTCGCACATCTTCCTAGTGCAGGTGAGATGGTCATGTTTGACCGAAGCTGGTACAACAGAGCGGGAGTTGAGAGAGTTATGGGCTTTTGTACTGACGATGAGTACTGGGAATTCCTTAAATCGGTACCGGAGTTTGAAAACATGCTCATGAGATCAGGGATCATATTGATTAAGTATTGGTTTTCAGTTAGCGATGAGGTTCAGGAAAAAAGGTTTATAGACAGACTTGAGGACCCTACCAAAAGATGGAAAATCAGCGAGATGGATATAGAAGCTAGAAAGCGGTGGCATGATTACTCCAAGGCTAAAGATGTCATGTTTGAACACACAGACACTCAACAATCACCCTGGTATGTGGTGGAATCGGATATCAAGAGAAATGCACGCATCAACTGTATCAGTCATCTATTAAGCAAGTTTGAGTATAAAGATGTAGAGATGAAAAAAATAGAGTTGCCGGACAAGCAAATAAAACCGGAAATTGACAGAACACCATACGAACAACAAAAATTTGTGCCGGATGTTGCCAGCAAGCTTGCATTAAAAGGTAAATAAGCTAAAAGCAAGAAGGAGTGGATTTTATGTATATTGAAACCGAAAGATTATTTCTCATCCCATTGACGCTGGATGAGATGAAAAGAGCGTTGCAGAGCAAAACCCAACTAGCCAATGATTTAGGTTTTCAATTGTTTTCAGAAGAATTGGATGAAAGAATGAAACAGGTCTACGAGGCAAAAATAGACAAGATGGAAAAGGACCAGGAGAACTTTCTTTTCTATACCTTCTGGCAATTGGTGCTTAAGGAAGAAAAAATCATTATCGGGGAAGTTGGATTCAAAGGACTTGATTCCGAACAGGGACAACTGGAAGTGGGTTTTGGAACTGAGGAACGATTTAGAAATAAGGGCTATATGACTGAAGCGTTGACAGAACTGATTAAATGGGCATTTTTCCAGGATAAGGTGAAAATCAGGCGGATTACTGCCCTAACTCTTTCTGACAACATTCCCTCACAAAAGGTACTTGAAAAATCAGGATTGATGCTATCACATGAGGAGAGCGGGAAATTATACTGGCATGTCAAAAAAAATAAATGAAAATAATTATCAAATAGCATTGACAATCAACTTCCTTTATGTTAACATTAAGTTACCTTAATTGAGGTAACTCATAAACCCTCCATAATATAATAGACATTTTTTCATTGAACATTTAACTCCAATAATTTCCTAAATATAGCAACTTTTCCCCGAGTTGCTATATTTTTTTGTTTAAATATGGAAAAGTGATTATCTTGTCAAAGGATTCGCTTTATATTATTAACTATTTCTAAAAATAAGTTTATTTAAAAAATATGGGGTGATAAATAAAAAAATATTGACAAGGAAAAGGTTTTCTATTATCATTGAATATGAAAGGTGTTTCATGTCTCATATTAGCAAGGTTCGTGAGATAGAGATGAAACGAAGGCATAAATTCAAGGATAGGGGGTATTGCTTGAGATTAGAGGTAAAAGTAGAAGTTCCACATGGAGACAAGAATCTCTAGGAGGTAAGAATGACAACAGTAGGGATTGTTGGAATAGGCATATATATTCCAGATAGGATTATGACAGGCAAAGAAATATCAGAAGCGACACATGGTGTTTGGACAGAGGAAGCAGTAGTCAAAAAGCTTGGCATCAAACAAAAAAATCTGCCTGGCGAAGGTGATGGGACTCAGGAAATGGGTGCTTTGGCAGCATTGGATGTTCTGAAAAAAACTGGTACCAATCCTTTGGACATCGATGTGATTCTCTGCATAGGAGAAGAGTGGAAAGAGTACCCTCTTACGACTTCCGCTCTATACATACAAGACAGGATTGGTGCCAATAACGCATGGGGCATTGATTTGGCAAACAGATGCTGCACGACAGTTTCGACTATGAAAATCGCGAAAGATATGCTGATCAGCGATGAATCGATCAATACGATATTGATTGCGGGTGGTTATCGAAATTGCGACCTGGTAGATTACTCAGACAATGACATGTCAATGATGTATAATCTGGGAGCAGGTGGAGGCGCTATCATTCTCAAAAAAAATCATGACAGAAACCTGCTGTTGGGGTCCCATATAATCGCCGATGGTTCACTGTCTAGAACTGCAGGTGTGGAGATTGGTGGAACCAAGAATACAGTAAAACCGGAAAACTATCAGGACGCCAACAAGCTAAGACTGATGCAGCCAAAAAAAATGAAGGACAGACTCAATCAGGTATCAATGGACAACTGGTACAAATGCATCGATGAATCACTTGCAAAATCAGGATTGGAAAGAAAGGATATCGGTTATCTTGCAATACTGCATATGAAAAGGTCTGGGCACGATCAAATCTTGAAGGATCTGGGCTTGGATGATGGGAAAACGATATATCTGGAGGATTATGGACATATCGGACAGATTGATCAGATTTTATCACTGCAGTTGGCACTTGAAGAGAAAAAAATTGCTGAAGGAACTATCGTTTGCATGGTAGCGGCCGGTATCGGATATGTATGGGCTGCAAACATCATAAAATGGGGCAAAAGTTAAACGGGATTAATAAACAAAATTCAAATTATTTATGACCTAAAGGGGTTATAAATAAGAACAAAAAATGGAGGAGAAAATGAAAACCAAAAAAATCATCGTTATTCTGGTAGTACTTGCTATGATGCTAAATGTCGTAGCCTGCACACAACCGCAACAGCAGACAACAGCAGCACCAACGACAGCAGCACCAACAACAGCTGCTCCGACTGAAGCACCAAAGGAACCAATCCTTATCGGTGGCCTGACATCTCTTAGTGGTGGCTTGATGGACTATGGCAATCAGATGAAAAGAGGTTTCGAACTAGGTTTGGAGTATGCTACTGATGGTACTATGATGGTAGCTGGAAGACCAATAGAGGTAATTTGGGAAGATACAACCACAGTCCCTGAAGTTGCTAGAGAAAGAGCCATTAAGCTTTTAGATGAGGACGAAGTTGATATTATAGTTGGACCTGCTTCTTCTTCTGATGCATTTGCTATACTAGGTTTGGCAGAAGAGTATGAAACCGTTTTCATTCTGGAACCCGCAGCAGCAGACTTTTTGACTGGCGAAGTTGCTAACAGATACATCTTTAGAACAGGAAGAAACACAGCGCAGGATGCAGCAGCTATGGCGGCTGTTATGGCGGGATCAAAAGTTTCCATATTCGCACCTGACAGCGCATTCGGCAGAGCCTACACAGATCCGTTCAAACCAGCTTTGGAAGCAGCAGGCGGAGAGGTTTTGGTGGAAGAGTATGCACCAATTGATTCAACAAACTTCGCGCCATATATCACAAGAATCATTCAATCAAATCCTGACTATGTATTTGTTATTTGGGCAGGCGCCAACGACCCATGGAGACAAATGACAGAAATGGGATTGTTTGAAGCAACAAAAGTTTCTACAGGTGCTCCTGAAATAGCAGCCCTTAGAAACATGATGCAATTGGAAGGAATGCCAGGATTTACGCTGTATTACCATGGCGTAGCGAAGAATCCGGTTAATGAATGGTTGATTGAAAAGCATATGGAAAAATACGGCACACCTCCGGATGTCTTTGTATCTGGTGGAATGGCAGCAGCTATGGCAGCGGTAAAAGCCTTTGAAACGACTAATGGCAGCACCGATGCTGAAGACCTGATTCAAGCCATGAGAGGTATGGAGTTTGACTCACCGACAGGCATGAGATATTTCAGATCAGAAGACCATCAGGCACAACAGGTATTGTTTGAAATCACTTACACCAAAGTTGATGGCGTCGATCATATAGTTCCTGAGTTGGTAAGAGTCATTCCAATAGAAGAGATATACAATCCAATTCAAACAACTCACCCTAGATAAACAAAAAATAAAGGGGAAGGATGTAGAAATGTCAGAAATAATTTTAAGAACAGAAAACCTAGGTATTAGCTTT
>DMAP01000396.1 GCA_003446975.1 Clostridiales bacterium
GATCTGTTCCTTGGCATTTTTCAATTCAGGATAGGCTTCTCCCCATAGATTGATGACCTCTTTTGCCATCATTGACAGGAAGTTCTCTCTTATTCCCAATAACTTGCCATGTCTGGACGCTCTTCTAAGCAGTCTTCTCAGCACATATCCCCTGCCTTCGTTGGAAGGAATGACGCCGTCTCCAATCAAGAATGTCACCGCTCTTGAATGGTCCGCTATGATGCGGATGGATATGTCGGTTTTTTTGTTTGATTTATATGTCTTGCCGCTTATTTTCTCAATCAATTCGATCAGAGATACAATAGGCTCTACCTCAAAGACATTGTCTTTTCCCTGCAGAACAGCTGCAACCCTCTCAAGACCCATTCCGGTATCAATATTAGGATTGGATAATGGATGATAGACACCTTGCTCATCCTTATCGAACTGGGTGAATACCAGGTTCCATATCTCTACATATCGGTCGCAATCGCATCCAGGAGAACAGTTCGGATCACCACAGTCATAGGTTTCTCCCCTGTCAAAGTAGATTTCTGAGCATGGTCCGCTAGGACCTACTTCAAGCTCCCAGAAATTGTCAGCCTTGCCCAGTCTGACGATTCTATCAGTTGGCACTTTGACTTCCTTAGCCCATATGTCATAAGCCTCATCATCCTCATGATAAACCGAAACCCATAGCTTATCCGCAGGAATCAACATTTTTCCAGTTAAAAATTCCCAAGCCCAGAAAATGGACTCTCTCTTGAAATAGTCACCAAAGGAGAAGTTTCCGAGCATCTCAAAAAAAGTGCAGTGTCTGGATGTGAAGCCGACGTTTTCGATATCCCCTGTTCTGACGCACTTCTGACAGGTCACCATTCTTGTGTTGGGTGGTGTGTCCGCACCTGTGAAGTATTTCTTAAGGGGTGCCATCCCCGCATTGATCAATAGCAATGTGTTGTCGTTTTTGGGAATCAAAGGAAAGCTGTGGGCTGCCAGGTGGTTTTTGCCTTCGAAAAATTCGATGAAACTTTTTCTGATGTTGTCGATGGAATAATTGCTCATGTGTCCTCCAAATTAAACAAATTTATTGCATTTTCGTTAATCATGTTGATGTTCATGTCATGAATAATGTGATAAAATCGTCATGTAAAAGTATAATCAGCTCATACAGTTTTGTCAATGATTCCCCCACCGACAAGCACATCTCCGTCGTAGAAAACCAAGGACTGCCCAGGGGTGACCGCTCTTACCTTTTCTTTGAATATGACCATCAGTTGCTCATCCAACCGGCTGATTTCCGCCAATGTTTCCCTTGCTGAATATCTGGTTTTGCACGAGAAGACTTTACCGGTCAAGTCGTAGTTATCATAGATGATGTTGTAATCGCTGAGATAGCAGGCTGATTTCTCCAACTGGTTGGAAAGTCCCAACGTTACATTGTTGCTCTCAGGATTGATATCCAGCACGTAATGAGGTGTCCCCAATGCTATGCCCAGTCCTTTTCTCTGGCCTACGGTATACTTGTGTATGCCTTCGTGCTTGCCTAGAATCTCGCCCTTTGTATTCACAAAATTGCCCAGCTTGGTTTCAGGGTTGAAGTATTGCTCGATAAACTCGATATACTTGTCATCTTTGACAAAGCAGATTTCCTGGCTTTCCTTCTTTTGATAGAACTCCACACCTTTGCTTTTAAGCAATTGTCTGGCCTGCTCCTTGCTGTCCAGATCTCCCAAGGGAAAGATAATACGATCAAGGTCCTTGCCATTTAGGTTGTATAGATAATAGCTCTGGTCCTTGCTTATGTTTTTCGCTTTTTTGACCTGATAACCGACCTCTTCCTTGACTACTCTGGCATACTGTCCTGATGAGATATATCGGATGCCTCGACTGTCGGCCTCTTCCATAAATCGCTTGTATTTGATCTCTTTGTTGCATTTGACGCAGGGGTTGGGTGTTCTGCCCTTTTCGTACTCGGAATGAAAATAGCCGATGATTTCCGCTTCGAATTCTTTACGAAGATCCATCACAAAATGCTCTATACCTAATATGTCGGCAACTCTTTTTGCGTCGGCGACAGCTTCTTCCATGGATTCCATGCTGTACTGTATGAAGGTGGCACCGATAACCTCAAAGCCATTTTCTTGCAAAATAATAGCGGCGGAAGAACTATCAACCCCACCGCTCATACCAAGTAGCACTTTTTTGTTATAATTGTTCATCGTCATGGTCATGCACATCCTCGTCAGGTTTGAAGTTCTCAATCCCTGCTATGACCTTTCCGGATTTCTGGGCATAATCATACAACGCTGATTTGACTGCTTGCTCAGCCAGCACAGAACAGTGAACCTTTACCTTTGGCAATCCACCGAGGGCTTCGACCACTGCCTTATTGGTCAGTGCAACCGCTTCATCGATATGTTTCCCCATAATCAACTCAGTGGCCATGCTGGAAGATGCGATGGCCGATCCGCATCCGAAGGTCAGAAATTTGACATCGGTTATGATGTCATTGTCATCTATTTTTAAGAATATCTTCATGATATCGCCACATTTGGCGTTGCCTACCTGTCCGACACCATCTGCATTCTCTATTTCTCCTACATTTCTTGGATTCTTGAAGTGCTCCATTACTTTTTCTGTATACATTTTTACTTCCTCCTGTTATATAACGGTGACATTTGTCTTAATCTATTGACGACACCGATCAGTTTGTCGATGGTGTACGTTACATCCTCTTCTGTGTTGAACTCTGACAGACTCAATCTCAATGAACCGTGGGCGATCTCATGAGGCAGTCCTATTGCCATCAGCACATGGGACGGATCCAGTGCTCCTGAAGTGCAGGCCGAACCGCTTGATGCCGCTATGCCTTCCATATCCAGGTACAGAAGCAATGATTCTCCCTCTATGAACTCAAAGGAGAAGTTCACATTACCCGGAAGCCTTTGGGTTGGATGTCCATTCAGCTTGACGTTCTCGATTTTTTCTGGAATCTCTTTGATCAATCTGTCCCGTAGTCCAGTGATCAAGGCCATCTTTTCCGACATGGACGCCATGGCTATTTCTGCCGCTCTTGCAAAACCGCAGATTCCCGGCACATTTTCTGTACCAGCCCGCTTCTTGCTTTCCTGGGCGCCACCGTGTATCAGATTGTCTATCTTTATTCCTTTTCTGATATAGAGCATACCCACGCCTTTAGGTCCGTGTATCTTGTGGGCGGATGCTGAAAGCAGGTCGATGTTCATTTCTTTCACATCAATCGGCACATGTCCGAATGCCTGCACAGCGTCTGTATGAAACAGCACCCCGTGTCTCTTGGAGATATCACCGATTTCTTTGACAGATTGTATCGTTCCTATTTCATTGTTTGCAAACATGATGCTGATCAGTACCGTATTGTCTTTTATAGCCGCTTCCAGTTCTTTCAGACTGACCAATCCATCACTATCCACATCCAGATAGGTCACTTCGTATCCATTCTTCGCCAGATACTCACAGGTGTGCAATACGGCATGATGCTCCATTTTAGTTGTGATTAGATGATTGCCTTTTTTTCTGTTCGCAGACATGACGCCCTTGATGGCCCAATTGTCTGATTCGGAACCGCCACCGGTAAAATAAAGCTCTTCAGGATTGGCATTGATAACTGCTGCGATGGATTCCCTAGCTGCCGTTATGGCTTTTTTTGCAGTCTGTCCAAAATCGTAAATGCTGGAGGGATTCCCGTAAAGATTGCTGTAATAGTTATTCATTGTCTCCACTACTTCTTTGTGAACCATTGTTGTTGCCGCATTGTCCAAATATACCTGTCTCATGTTATTTTGCCTCCTGCATGACTTTTGAATTTTGTCTGACCATATCGCCCAGATATGTATTGTCGATGACATTGTTAATTCCCATTTCAATTTGTTCAAATATGACTCTTGTGGCACAGATCGCTTCCCGGGTGCAGCTCTCGCCTGACAGGCAGTCTGAAGGGCTCATCTCTCCCTCCAATGCCCGCAATATCATTCCAACTGTGATCTCCTCAGGTTTTCTTGCCAGCATGTAGCCACCGTTTACACCTCTTACAGTCTCGATATAGCCTTGTTTCCTTAATTTTGCCAGAAGCTGTTCCAGATAGTTTTCTGATATGTTGTATTTTGAAGATATTGTCTTTAGGCTCACAGGACCGCCGCCGTAGTTCAGCGCCAGCTCGAATGCAGCCTTGAGACCATACCTGCCTTTAGTTGAAAGTATCATTTTTACACCTCAAATCCCTACTGATTTAATAGAGTTTCTTAAAAGAGTATAGTATACCCAAGTAATTTTGTCAACTATTGAAACAAGAAAAAGGCACGTCCCAACGTGCCTGGCTTTAATGAATATATTGTTCCTCTTCAAGAGAGTCCATGAATCCCATTTCCGCCTGAAGAATTCGCAATCTGGTCTCGTACTCGTCAAAGTCGATTTCGTTGGTTTGAAGCCTGGCGTCCAACTCCTTTTTGCCGTTGTCGTATAGAAACATCTGCTTGGTAGGCCAGTAGATATTCTTGCCGGCTTCTCGCTGGCTGGTTTTTTCAAGTGTTACCTTCAAGCCTTTTACATTTGAATAATCCGTCTGTCCCAGCAGATAGATGTTTTTCAAGTCAAAATTCAATCCTGAACACTTCTGTCTGCAATCCTTAAGATATCTGAGGTGTTCCGGTTTGACCTCCAGGAATTCATCGTCCAGGAATACAAGCTCCTCTATATGGTTGTTGTATTCAATTACAAGGTTATAGCTCCCCTCTTCTTTTAGGGTCTTTAATTTTTCACATATCAAATCTATGGAATTCGAATCCGCAAAATCTTCGAACTTAACATTAAATCTCATATTTCCTCCTTTGATTTCAAGTCATTTATAAAATCCAAATATTTCTTGATGTTTTTTTCATATCCAATGTTCTTAGGATTATAAAACTTTTCGCCATTAAAATCAAGTGGAAAATAATTTTGTTCCACAAAACCGTACTGGTAATCATGGGGATATTTATATCCCGCACCATGTCCCAGCTTGGAAGCGGACTTGTAGCTATTGTCCTTCAAACTGTTTGGTACTTCAGGATTGTAGGTGTTCATGTAATCCAGCGCTTTGTTGATGGCCATATAGGCTGTATTGCTCTTTGGCGCGCAGGCGATGTAGACGGTAGCCTGGGCCAATGGAATCCTTCCCTCAGGCATTCCGATGACATTGATTGCGTTGAAACAGTTCACGGCCATATTCAGAGCATTTGGATCTGCGTTTCCCACATCCTCCGATGCTGAAATGATCAGGCGTCTGGCGATAAATTTCGGATCTTCCCCCGACTTTATCATTTTTGCCAGCCAAAGTAAAGCCGCATCCGGATCCGAGCCTCTCAGGCTTTTTATAAAGGCTGAGATGATGTCATAATGCTTGTCGCCCTTTTTATCGTAGTAGGATGTTTTGCTTTGAATACTTTCCTTGGCATCCGCCATTGTGATTCTGATGCTTCCATTCTGACTTGTTGGGGTAGTTAGTACTGCTAACTCCAAAGCGTTGAGGGCCTTTCTGGCATCCCCTCCACAGTAGTTTGCCAACAGATCAATTGCATCATCGTCAACAGAAATGTCAAGGCCTGCTTCCTGAATCAGGACTTTATGGATCGCCCGATGCAATATGGCTGACACATCTTCATATTCCAGAGCCTTAAGCTCAAAAATCATCGATCTGGACAGCAATGCGCTGTTGACCTCAAAGTAGGGATTCTCCGTTGTGGCCCCAATCAGAATGATGGTGCCGTTCTCAACATAAGGTAACAGGGCGTCCTGCTGTGTCTTGTTGAATCGATGGATCTCATCGATAAATACAATGGTCTGCCTATTGTAGATAGAGATTTGGTTGATCGCTTCTGCTGTTTTTTCTTTTATGTCTTTTATACCGGCTGTAACCGCATTGAGGGTCTCAAAGTTCTTCTGTGTCGCTTTTGCGATGATTCTTGCCAGGGTGGTCTTCCCTGTTCCCGGTGGACCATAGAGGATGATGGAACTCAGCTTGTCAGCCAATATGGCTCTTCTAAGCATTTTGCCCTCGGCAAGTATGTGGGCCTGTCCCTCAAATTCAGACAGGTCCACCGGTCTCATCTTGTCCGCCAGAGGACTGTTGTTCTTTATAAATTCATTGTAGTTCATGTTGAAGAGATTGAGATTATTCATACAGCTCCATCAGTTTGGCAACCCTTGCAATCAGGACATCCTGCTCCTGGGATCCGGTGATGGCGGCGTCCATGATATCGGCTATCTCGGCCATATCCTTTTCTTTGAAGCCTATAGTGGTAATGGCAGGTGTGCCTATTCGAATACCACTGGTCACAAATGGGCTTGCCGGATCGTTGGGGATGGTATTTTTGTTGACTGTGATATTGATCTTATCCAAAAGCTTTTCAGCATCTTTTCCCGTAACGCCTTTGTTTCTCAAGTCAATGAGCATCAGATGGTTGTCCGTTCCGTCAGATACCAGTCTGAATCCTCTGAGTTTTAGCTGATTAGCCAACTCCGAGGCATTTTTTATAATCTGCTTCTGGTATTCAATAAAGCTATCATCAAGGGCTTCCTTGAAGCTGACAGCTTTTGCGGCTATGACATGCATGAGCGGCCCGCCCTG
>DMAP01000060.1 GCA_003446975.1 Clostridiales bacterium
GAAAAATGGCAGTCATAACAGAAACCGCAGCCTCTTCTTTTTTGTGAAAATCCATAAAGGCTTTTAAAGTATGGCAGTTTATCAGTGGAACATCGCCATTCAATATTAAAACGGTGTCATCATCACTTATATGTCTTGCTCCTTGCATAACCGCATACCCTGTTCCATAAGGAAAGCTTTCACCAATTGGTTGGTTTTCAAATATAACATCATACTCTCTCAAGGATTTAACGACTTCTTCTTTTCCATGTCCCAATATCAGAATGCATTTATCAATACTGGCGTTTTGTGAAGCCTCTATGACGTATTTTATGATTTCCTTGCCGCATATCTTATGCAGCACCTTTGGTATCTTGGATTTCATTCTGGTGCCTTCTCCGGCAGCTAAAACGATTGAAATATCCATTACATTCTCCTCGCTTGATTATTTCAAAACATATTATATTATTATTGCATAAAAATAACAATAGCATACCGCATTTCTTTCATGAAAGAGCAATAAAAAAGGGCCCCCATAGACCCCTTGCGGATAATATCTATTATTATTCCTCTT
This sequence comes from Clostridiales bacterium, assembly GCA_003446975.1. Taxonomy (GTDB): domain Bacteria; phylum Bacillota; class Clostridia; order Tissierellales; family Dethiosulfatibacteraceae; genus 38-11. The sequence continues at coordinate 554 of DMAP01000060.1, forward strand.
CTTCCGCCTGCTTCTCTTCATAAGCTTTAAACACTAAATCCTGAATCATGCTCCTTGTCAGGGAATTTATAGGATGTGCGATATCCTTAAACTCTCCATCCGGCATTTTTCTGCTAGGCATTGCTATGAAAGGTCCATTCTGTCCTTCAATTACCTTGATGTCGTGCACTACAAAACAATCATCAAAAGTTACTGAAACAATGGCTTTCATTTTTCCTTCAGAGTTGATCTTCCTTACTCTTACATCTGTGATTTGCATGGTTTCACCACCTTCCCCCAGGATATTCTGTCCAAACATATTTATATTCTACTACATAATAAATAAAAAAGCAAAAACTCTTTAATTATTTATTCATAATTTATTATCATTGTTCGGTTTTATAATAATTTTTCTATTTTCCTCATCAACATCATCTAAAATAAGTAGAGAATTGTACTCTTTAACCAACTTGCTGACTGGTTCTTTAGTTGAAATAACAACATAAACACCAACAACCTCAACATTGAACTCAAGCATAAGATCCTTCATGCCTTTGGCTGTACCGCCACCTTTCATGAAGTCATCCACAATTAAAACCCTTGACCCCTCTTTAATGGCCCGTCTAGATAATGTCATAGTTTCAATCTTTTTGGTGGAGCCTGACACATAATTGATGCTTAGGGTGGAACCCTCCGTTACCTTGCTATTTCTTCTAATGACTGCCAATGGGACATCAAGCTCTTTAGCGGTCATGAGAGCTACCGGTATACCTTTCGTCTCCACTGTGACAACATAATCAACAGATTTTTTGGAGTATTGGCTTGCAATTATTTTAGAAATGCTATGGGAGTAATAAGGTGAATTGAATATATCACTCATATAAATATACCCGCCGGGAATTATTCTGAAAGAATCTGAAAATGCAAGACATAGTTCATTCAATAGAATTTGCTGTTCTTTTTGGTTCATGCTAGGTATATAGATGACACCTCCAGATGCGCCTGAAATAGTTTCAATCTTGCCGAATTCCAAGTCATTGACCAACCCTTTGACGATGACAATATCTTCACTGATTGTCGATTTGGCCGCATTGAACAATTCAGAGAAATAATTATATGAAAAGACATGATTAGGTCTTTCTGTAAAAATTTTCATCAATGCTCCGACTCTTTGGTTTCTTCTGTATTTTTTCATTGATTCACCCTCATACGAAATATTTAAATATATTATACCTATTTCATTCGGTTTTAACAAGAGTATATTTGGCTTTATATTATATTGCTTTCCTGATATAATAGGTAAAAACAAACGACAGGGTGATAAATATGAAATCATATGAATATATACATTTTATAGGAATAGGTGGAATTAGCATGAGCGGACTGGCTGAAATCATGATAAAGAGAGGATGCAAGGTGTCAGGCTCTGATACAGGTTATTCCTCTCATATCAAGCATCTTAAGGATCTTGGAGCGGATATCGTTATAGGTCATAATAGCGCTGTCATAACTACCCAAGATCTAGTGGTTTTCACTTCTGCTGCAAAGTCAGATAATCCTGAATTGAACGAGGCGGCAAGACTTGGGATTAAAACCATGGAAAGAGCTGATTTTCTCGGAGAACTGATGAAAGATTATGTCCACCCGATTGCTGTTTCCGGTACGCACGGGAAAACAACAACAACTGGTTTTATGACATCCATATTGCTAATGGCAAAGAAAGATCCCACCATATTGATTGGTGGCGATTACAAACTGATTGATGGCAATATTCGCATCGGTGGCAGTTCTGATATACTGCTAACAGAGGCATGTGAGTATAAAAGAAGCTTCACACGATTCAAACCAGAGTATGGTATTGTCTTGAACATCGAAGAAGACCATCTGGATTATTATCAGGATATTAAGGACATAAAAAGTGCATTTCTTGAGTTTGCAAAAAACATCGTTAAAGATGGTTATCTGATTTATAATCATGACTGTCTAAACTCAAAAGGATTGTTTGATGATTTGGAATGTAATCGGGTTACCTTTGGATTATCAAAAGGCGCAGCTATACGCGCTAGAAACCTTAAATACACGCCCTATCCTGAATTTGACCTTTACTATGGAGAAGATATGATGGGTAAGCTTAGATTGAATGTGCCAGGTGAGCATAACGTGTATAATGCCTTGGCAGCAGTAACCTGCAGTCAAGCTATGGGTATCAATGTCTATGATATAAGGAAAGGGATAGAGGAGTTTAGTGGAACCAAAAGAAGATTTGAGCTTAGAGGTGAAGTGAATGGAGCTGTTGTCATAGATGATTATGCACATCACCCCACAGAAATAAAGACCACTTTGAAGACAGTCAAAGGTATGTCTAAAAAAAGAATATTTTGTATTTTTCAACCACATACTTATTCCAGAACTTATTCTCTTTTGAATGAGTTTTCTGAAGCCTTTAATGATGCTGATGTTGTTCTTGTTACGGATATTTATGCGGCAAGGGAAGAAGATTTAGGGTTGGTGCATTCGAAGGATTTAGTCAAGGCTCTGAAAGCCAAAAGTATAGAAGCATTGTACTGTTCCACATTTGAAGAGGCTGAAGCTTTTTTGAAAAAAAATGTTAAGAGATCAGATTTTGTCATCACAATGGGTGCGGGAGATGTTTTTCTCATTGCTGATCATTTGACCGAAAGGTAATCTAAATTTAAACAGGCATCAAAGAGTTAAATCCTTTGACGCCTGTTTTTTTAGACTTTAATATCTTGAATAGCTGCTTACTGCGACATATTCCACCCTTTCGCTGAAGCCCAAGTATATCTTGTATATATCCGATACCAGGGATCCTGTAAAAACACCTATTAGAATGATTATAATCGCTACTGTCGAGTCAGTGCCAAAGTTTGTATACAGTTCGTAGCTCCAAACAAAATAAAGAATAATATTGACAAATGGGATCAACAGTAATAGGACATACCACGCTGACTTGTTGATTAAATGAAAGAACAATATGAACTGCAGAAATGGTATGAAGGCTATCCAAGAATTATTCAGGTTTGCCTTTTCACTCATTTTATATAAGGATGCGGCATTCAACAAATAAAACGCCAATGCCCACATGCCTTGCAAATCGTGTCTTAATATTAGTGCTTGCATTAATTCAACCTCCAATTGAAATCACAATCAGATTTTACTATAATTGGTTGCCTGAATCAATAGATACGGAGATTTCTAATGATGGTTTAATCCATTTCTAATAAGTGCTATTTGTAAACGCTCTTCTTATGATTAACTCTTCACAGCAATCTATATCCTGATATAGTTCCCTGTCATCTACCAGTCTAGGTACGTAGTCCCTTATAATGTTGTATGCTTTCTCAGTTCCCTTTCCGAGTTGCTTTCTGCCTCGCAGATCGATTGCTTGGCATGCGCACATCATTTCCATCGCAATTACTCGTCTAAGATTCTTCATTATTTCCCTTGCTTTTCTGGCGCCTATTGTTCCCATTGAAACATGATCTTCCTGATTTGCTGAAGATGGAATGCTATCCACGCTTGCCGGATGTGACAAAATCTTATTCTCTGAAACCAGCGCTGCCGCTGAATATTGAACAATCATAAAGCCTGAGTTCAATCCCCCTTTCTCCACCAAAAAAGCAGGCAAGCCACTTAATGCTGGATTAACAAGTCTTTCGATCCTTCTTTCAGAGATGTTGGCAAGCTCAGCTAAGGCAATCGCCATTAAATCAAATGCTATAGCCACAGGTTGTCCATGGAAATTTCCACCGGAAATTCCAGTTTCATCAAATATGATCGGATTGTCAGTCACTGAATTCATTTCTATGAGAATTTTCTCCGTCACATATTTTAATGCATCTTTACTTGCGCCGTGAACCTGCGGAACACATCTTAATGAGTAGGCGTCCTGGACTCTGATTTCTCCTTGCAGTGTAGTCATTTTACTATCTTCAAGCAAATCAAGCATTTTGTGGGCTGTCTCAATCTGTCCTTGATGAGGTCTGACTGCATGAACTCTTGAATCAAGAGAAGTTATTATGCCATTCAATGCCTCGAAGGTCAAAGCAGCTGCTAAGTCCGCCAATTCACTCAGATGAAGACCGTCATAAAGAGTCAATGCCCCTATTGCCGTCATAACCTGTGTCCCGTTGATCAGTGCCAACCCTTCTTTTGCTACCAATTGTATTGGTTCGATGCCTGCTTTTCTCATGGCTTCCGCGCCACTCAATATAATCCCTTGATATTCAGCTTTACCCAATCCTATAAGCGGCAACACCATATGTGAAAGTGGTGCAAGGTCTCCGCTCGCTCCCAGCGAGCCTTTCTCCGGAATCACTGGGTGAACCCCCTTATTAAGCATTTCCACCATGGTGTTGACAGTCGAAAGTCTGATTCCTGAGTAGCCTTTGGCCAGCGCATTGATTCTCAACAGGATAATGCCCCTCACAATATCCGTATCCAATGGATTTCCCGCTCCAACTGCATGTGTTATGATGAGGTTTTTTTGAAGCAGCATAGAATCCTCTTTAGTTATGTTGACATCGCTGAATTTTCCAAAACCTGTGGTGATTCCATAGATTGTTTTGTCACTGTCAATAAATTCATCTACTTTTTTCCTCGAAGCGAGTATACATGTTTTCGCTTCCTCAGTCAATTCTACAGAATAATGATTCCGAGACACATTTATTAGATCCTCCAGACTCAGATTTGAGCCATCTACCATGATTCTTTTCATTTTTCCTCCACTAAATCAACAAAGGCAAACCAGAACTACTATGCAGTCCTGATTTGCCTCCTATTGTCTATTATCTATAGGCATTTATTCACTTTGTTCTAATATATCATGTCCTTTGTTTTGAGTCAATCTATACCGGCTGTATGCCCATGCCTATGGCTTCATGTTCAAATCCTTGCCTTGGCGATCCTATCTGTCCATATAGAACAACCGCCAGCCAATCTCCTGATGATCGATCTCCTAAAACTAGATTACCTCTTACAATAACAAATACCAGCCCTGTGCTTCTCAGTACATCCCCAAGATCAACTTGTCCTCTACAAAAACCGCTAAAAGCTTCCATAGTAGCATGGTATAATGCATGTTCCTCTCTGTAGTTTTCTCGGATTAGATCCTGCCTCATTGCAGCAGTCTCTACTGCAGCAAATATTGTTTTTGACTCCATGGATCCCGCTTTTCCTTTATACAACGAGTAACTATGGTCTTCAAATTGTTTAATTATTTCAATTTCTTGTATATCTTCAGCTAAAGCAAACTGAAGCGCTATTTTTCCAATACCCGTTTTTTTCAAAACATCACCTTTTTCCAATTGTGACCTAAGATGAAATAATTGTAACATATAGCATAGCTAAAAAGAAACCATATCCAATATTCTTTTTTCATTATCTATAGTATTTTTTTCAAGATCAGCAACTTTAAGTCGCATGTTTTCAACGAACACCTCATCCTTGATACTGTCCAGATTTATTTTCACATTCAAAAGTGCAGCCAAAACAGCCGTTCTTGCCGTCATTGCCGATATAAGCCCATCTGTGACGGCATTACTATTCCCTTTGCTGACACCTATTTCTGCCAGTTCCATTATCCCATATGCTGTCGTCGCAATTTCAAATGGAACAGATGCAGCTTTCTTAAGGCCCATTTGAATCGCTTGTGTGCGATTGTTTTTTTCTTCTTCAGTTACTTTGGCGAGCTTGAAAGCATCCATCACTTCGTTGAATGCATCGCAATCCTCTTCAATAAAGTTAAGCATTCTTTGTCTTATGGCCTCAGATTTTTCAACTATCCGAATCATATCCTTCTCCACATCGGTATATTTCTTTTTTCCAATTGTGAGATTGGCTACCATGGATGCAAGTGAGGCTGACAGAGCCCCACATACAGCTGCTATGCTGCCTCCTCCAGGTACCGGTGAATCAGATGCTGTATCTTTGGTGAACTGTTCCAACGTTAAATTTTTCATAATGACACTCCTTAGTTTTCTGCAACTATTTTTCCTGATTTAATGACTGTTTTTACAATATTCATACCGATATGGTAAGGCAAGAAGTGATAGGATGGAAAATCAAGTATAATGATGTCAGCCTTTTTTCCTACATCTATACTGCCTATATCCTTTTCTCTAGATAAAGCTGCCGCTCCATTAATGGTCAAAGATATGATGATTTCTTCTATACGCATATCCATATGCAGCGCAGCTAAAGCGATAATTAATGGTATGGAATTGGTAAAACAGCTGCCTGGATTCAGATCCGTCGATAATGCTACAGCACAATTACTGTCTATCATTCGCCTGGCGTTGGCATAGTCTTCCTTCAAACTGAATGCAGTGGCCGGAAGCAAGGTGGCAATGACTTTGTTAGCAGCAAGTTGACCAATACCATAATCAGAAGCCTGTAGCAAATGATCTGCTGATACTGCACCTACTTCAGCAGCAAGCTCTGCACCGCCTAATTGAACAATCTCATCAGCGTGTATCTTTAGCTTAAGTCCCATATCTTTTGCAGCCATTAGAAATCTTCGGGATTGGTCGATAGAAAATACATTTTTTTCGCAGAATATATCAGCAAATTCAGCTAGATTTTTTTGTGCGACAATTGGCAGAACTTGGTTAATCTGAAAATCAATAAAGTCGTCCTCTCTATCTTTATACTTTTTCTCAACAGCATGTGGTCCCAGAAAAGTAGTAGCGATATCAATATCACTTCTCTTTTCTTTAAGGATTTGCATGGCTTCCAGCTGTTTAATTTCAGTTACCATATCCAGGCCATAGCCACTCTTCCCCTCCACAGTTGTTACACCGAATCTAATCATGCTATCGAGTCTCTTATTGCCAATAGCAACTAGCTCCTCCAGCGTTGATTCTCTTGTTGCTTTGACAGAGCTAACAATACCACCACCTCTTTCCATGATGTCCATGTAGCTATCTCCTCTCAATCGCCAAGAGAATTCTTCAGCTCTATATCCTCCAAAAATAAAATGTGTATGTGAATCAATAAAGCCAGGCATGACAGTATTGCCTCCGGCGTCTATAATCTCATATTCATCTGATTTGATGGCTTTTAATACTTCCAGCTCCTTTCCAACCATGCTAATATAGCCGTCTTCAATAAGGATTGCACCATTTGTTATAGGGTTGACTTGCATCATGGCTTTTCCGGCCTTCGCTTCAAACCCTGAACATGTAACAACCTCTGATGTGTTTAGTATAACCTTTTTACTCATATCTTATACTCCTCAAAAAAGATTCGTCTATTCAAAGTCTGGTTTCAAGAACCTGATCCATGGAGAAATGCTCCAGTCCCAGATAGTATTCAGCGGTTTCAGCCAATGCTTGCATAGGCACCAAACCGACTATTTCACTTCCCAAAATATTGACGCCATAACGTCTGCATTCCATCCTAACCGTTTCAAAAACCCTATAAATAGCTGTTTTAGTGTAGTCTGTCAAATTCATTGAAACCTCAACGATCCCTCTGTCCTCCAACTCTATGCCAATTGCTTTGCAGTACCTGAAGCCTCCACTTAAATGCCTGATATTTTTGGATATCTTGTTTGCTATTTCTAAATTGTTTGTGTCTAGTTTTATATTGAAAGCAATCAAAGGCATCCTCGCACCAATAGCCGTTACGCCAGCTGTTTTGTGGATGGTATCAGGACCGTAGTCAGGTTTCCATTGATTGTCCTTCATTTTTTCAGTCATCCCCTCAAATTGACCTTTTCTAACTTGTGCCAGATTTTCTCTATGGGGCGAAGATGCAGATTTTTCGTATAAGAAGAAGGGTAATCCAAATTTTTCAGATGCCTCTTTTGCCGTTTCCTTAGCAAGCTTATCCGCCTCTTCTATGGTTACATTTCTAATCGGTATAAATGGAATGACATCAATTGCTCCCATCCTGGGGTGTTGTCCCTCGTGCTTTGTCATATCTATTAGCTCCACTGCCTTGCCAATAGCCTCAAGAATAGCGTTCTTAAGTGGTTCTGGTTCTCCTACCACTGTTACAACACATCTGTTATGGGATTCATCATTACTGTAGTCCAGAAGTTTCACACCTTTTTTGCCTCGAAAACACCCAACTATTAGCTCGATTTTATCCAAATCCCTTCCTTCACTGAAATTGGGTACACATTCGACAATTCTATCCATTACTTCTCCTCCTGATATTGCTTGTGATTATTGAAAGCTTTCTCTATTAGATTATCATCAGCCACATAGGGTATGGTGATATGATCTTCACCGGCAAAACTCTTATTATACTCTATTGAGGTTTCTATTGAGTTTTCACATCTTGCCCAGTTCCTTCTTGATACGCCAACCATCGTATCCCAAGGTATAACCTTCTTGATGATTTCATCAACTCGTTCACTACCATCCAGCACCATACCGAATCCACCATTGATTGCTTTACTTATACCAACGCCACCACCATTATGAAGTGCCACAAGACTCATTCCTCTACCCGCATTGCCTGCAAAACACTGGATAGCCATGTCCGCGGTTATGTTGCTGCCATCTCTGATGTTTGACGTTTCCCGATAAGGAGAGTCTGTGCCACCTGTGTCATGATGGTCTCTGCCAAGCATAACAGGTCCAATTTCTCCTTCTCTTATCATTTGGTTGAATTTGAGGGCTATATCCCTTCTTCCCAGTGCATCCTGGTAAAGAATCCTGGCTTGTGTACCAACTACTAGCTTGTTTTTCTCAGCATCTCTTATCCACACATAATTATCCCTATCCTGGCCTCTCCTTTCAGGGTTCATGACTGACATCGCCGCATGATCCGTTTTAATCAGATCTTCATGTTTTCCACTTAGACATACCCATCTGAATGGTCCGTATCCATAATCGAAGAGCATAGGTCCCATGATATCCTCCACATAAGACGGAAATATAAATCCTTCGCTAGTATCAAATCCGTTCTTGGCGATTTCCCTTGCACCCGCATCAAAAACTGCCCGCATGAACGAGTTTCCATAATCAAAGAAGTAGGTTCCTCTCTCTGTCAATACCTTTATTAGTTCAAAGTGTCTGATTAATGATTTATTCACCAGCTTATTAAATGCATCTTTGTTGTTTTTCAGCATATCGGTTCTTTCTTCGAAAGACAATCCCTGTGGGCAATAGCCGCCATCATACGGCACATGACATGACGTCTGATCGCTGAGCAGCTCTATATGTATGTTGTGGTCAACTGCATATTCCAATAGATCTACAATATTTCCGTGATATGCTATCGAGATCGGTTCCTTTCTAGCCATATATTCATAAGCAAGGTCAAAGGTCTCTTTCAAATCATCTGTTATTTTGGAAACCCATCCCTGTTCCAATCTTGTCTTGATTCTTGAATGGTCAACCTCAGCCACTATCCCCACGCCATTTGCTATTTCGATTGCCTTGGGTTGAGCGCCACTCATACCACCTAGTCCTGAAGTGACAAACAGATGTCCTCTCAAATCCTGATCGTCCGGTATGCCCAACTTCATTCTGCCAGCATTCAGAATTGTGTTGAATGTACCGTGTACGATACCTTGTGGCCCTATATACATCCATCCGCCAGCTGTCATCTGTCCGTAACTTGATACCCCCATAGCGGTAGCTTTTCCCCAGTCATCAGGGTTGTCGAACATTCCAACCATCAATCCATTGGTGATAATAACCCTTGGACTGGTCTTATGGGACTTGAAAAGCCCCAATGGATGGCCGGACATTAAGACCAAAGTTTGCTCGTTGGTCAACTCCTGCAGATATTTCATTATAAGCCTGTATTGCATCCAATTCTGACAAACCTGACCAGTTTCACCATAGGTCACCAACTCATATGGGTATAGAGAAATATCAAAATCAAGGTTATTGTCTATCATCACTTGAAAAGCTTTGCCTTCAACGCATTTTCCCTTGTACTCATCAATTGGTTTGCCATAAATCCTTCCTTCTGGCCTATACCGGTATCCGTATATTCTCCCTCTTGTCATCAGTTCTTCAAGAAATTCATTGACGACTAAAGAATGGTGTGCCTCAGGTATATATCTGAGTGCATTTTTTAGCGCCAGTTTGATTTCCCTGTCAGTCAATTTCAACTCTCTCATGGGCGCTCTTCTATAACTGTCGTCAAACTCCGGATAATTCGGAAGTTTATGATCCAGTTTAATTGTCATTGCATTTGAAATTTCCAAGTTATCAATCATACAGCTCCTCCTGTTTTAAACTGTAATTCATTCCATTTATATTTTAGAAAAAAGGCGTCTAAAAAACGTCTACATTAATTATACTATGGCAGAAAGTTTTTTACAAAAAACAAAAGGAACCGTCCCTTTTGTTTTTTGACAGTTCCTTTTCTTTTGTCTGCTTATTCTACCGATGCAATCAATTCTCCTGCTTCTACCTGCTGTCCTACTTTGACATTTATGTCAACAATCTTGCCTGAAATCGGGGATAATATATTGGTTTCCATTTTCATGGCTTCAATCACCGCTATTGGTTCATTCGCAACAATATTGTCACCTTTTCCAACCAGTATTTTTATGACAGTTCCGGGAATGTTGGATCCGATTTCTCCAACGATATCCTTATTGGCCAAAATCTTTTGTGCGCCATTTTGCTGCGCCTTGACGCTTTCATCTTTTATCTTAACGACCCTTCTATTGCCGTTGAGCTCAAAAACAATATCCCTATTGCCATCTTTGTCCACTTCCCTGACTTCAACCATTTTAACAACGTAGAACTTACCCTCGTCAACCTTGACTTCACAAGTCTCTCCTTCTTCCAAACCGTGGAAAAATATGTCACTGCCCATCAGCTGAAAATCTCCGTTTTCCTTTTTGTTCTTCAAATAATCCTCAAATACCTTCGGATATAGTGTATAGCTTAAGCAGTCCTTCATAGATGAATCAATGTCATATGTCGAGTCCAGATATCTCTTAATTTTGGTAAAATCCTCAGATTCAAGCAGTTCTCCAGGCCTGACATATATAGTCTCTTTGCCTTTCAATACAAGCTTTCTAAGTTCTTCCGGAAATCCACCCATAGGCTGTCCCATCATTCCTTGGAAGTATGAGACTGCTGAATCCGGAAAATCCATATTGGTCGCTTTCTCATATATGTTTTCAGAATCTAGATTGTTTTGAACCATAAAAATGGCCAAATCTCCGACAACCTTAGACGATGGTGTCACTTTAACAATATCTCCAAGCATTTCATTAACTGTTTTGTACATTTCTTTCACTTCCTTGAACTTATGTCCAAGACCAAAGCTCTCAACCTGAGGTTTGAGGTTCGAATACTGACCACCAGGAATCTCATATTTGTATATTTCTGCCGTCCCGGATTTGAGTCCTGATTCGAATTTTGAATATACCGGTCTCACAGCATCCCAGTAATCAGATATCTCTTGTAATTTATCAAGTTCCAGATTGGTATGTCTAGCTGTGTTCTCCAAAGCTGCTACTACTGCATTCAATGCGGGTTGGCTAGTCAGTCCTGCCATACTGCTGAATGCTGCATCTGCGATGTCAACATCAGCCATTGCAGCCATCAAGACAGTCGCAATTCCATTCCCACTGGTATCATGTGTATGCAGGTGTATTGGAAGACTAATTTCATTTTTCAATGCTTTTATAAGGGTATTTGCCGCCATTGGTTTCAGAAGAGCCGACATGTCTTTGATACATAATATGTGGGCACCCGTTTTTTCGAGTTGCTTAGCCATATCCACGTAATATTTCAAGGTGTATTTATCCTTTTTCGTATCCAGGATATCCCCTGTATAGCAGATGCAGGCCTCCACAACCTTTCCCTGATTGAGAACTTCATCAATAGACACTTCCATTCCTTTTATCCAGTTCAAGGAGTCAAATATTCTGAATATATCAATTCCCGATTGAGCAGATTGTCTGACAAAATTTCTGATGACATTATCGGGATAGTTTTTATAACCGACAGCATTGGAACCTCTAAGCAACATTTGAAGCATTATATTAGGTACAGCTTTTCGTATTTTTTCAAGTCTTTCCCAAGGGTCTTCTTTTAAGAATCTATAGGCAACATCATATGTCGCTCCGCCCCACATTTCCAGCGAGAATAGGTCATTTGCCAAATGTGCTATCGCTGGAGCCACTTTAATCATGTCTATTGATCGCATTCTTGTTGCCATTAAAGATTGATGTGCATCTCTCATAGTGGTATCCGTCAGAAGCAAGCGCTTTTCATTTTTAATCCATTCAACCAACCCCTGGGCACCATTCTCATCCAATATCTGTTTGGAACCCCTTAATGATTGCTCCGTTTTGTATTGAGGTACCCTGGGCACATCAAACTGTGGCTTGATGCCTCTGGTTTCATTTACAACCAGGTTGCCAATAAATTTAAGGATTCTCATTTCCTCATCTCCAGCAGTTCTTATGTCGAAAAGATCCGGATTGTCTTGAATGAATCCAGTGTCGCAGTTTCCTGACTTGAATGTTTCATGATTGAGAACATTTAGCAGAAAAGCGATATTGGTTTTCACACCTCTTATCTTGAACTCTTGAAGCGCTCTTGCAGATTTGTTGACAGCGTCTTCGAAGGTTCTTCCAAGAGAGGTTACCTTGACAAGCAAACTGTCATAATAGGGGCTTATGACTGCTCCTGTGAAACCATTTCCTCCGTCAAGTCTGATGCCTAACCCTGAACTTGACCTGTAAACATCGATGGTACCTGTGTCCGGTGCGAAGTTGTTGACAGGATCCTCAGTGGTTACCCTGCATTGTACAGAATATCCTCTGACTTGAACATCGTTCTGAGACTGGATTCCTATTTGTGGAGAATCAAGTGTATAGCCCTCTGCAACTCTAATCTGAGCTTGAACAATATCAATTCCTGTTACCATTTCAGTAACTGTATGTTCAACCTGAATTCTCGGATTCATCTCAATAAAATAATGCTGTCCCGAGGAATCCAAAAGGAACTCAACTGTTCCTGCGCTTCGGTAATTCACAGCTCTTGCGATTTTCAGCGCATCATTGCAAATCTTTTCTCTCTGCTCATCTGTAAGGCATATTGCAGGCGTAAATTCGATCACTTTCTGATGCCTTCTCTGGATTGAACAATCCCTTTCATATAAATGGACCATGTTTCCAAACCCATCGCCTAGAATCTGGACCTCAATATGTTTAGGTTTTTCTATATATTTTTCGATAAAAATATCATCGATACCAAATGCCTTTTTAGCCTCATTTTTTGCGCTTATAAACTCAGCAATCAAGTCTTTTTCCTGTCTAACAATTCGCATGCCCCTTCCACCTCCACCTGCAGAGGCTTTTAGTATGACAGGATAACCGCAAAAGTCGGAAAACTCTTTTGCCTCGGCATCAGAGGTGACAGCTTTTTCTATTCCTGCTATTGTGGGGACACCCACCTGATTCGCAACCATTTTTGATTTGATCTTATCACCTAGGCTGTCCATCATTGAATGCGTTGGTCCAATAAACTCGATACCCGCCTCTTCGCATTTCCGTGCGAACTCTGAGTTTTCAGCCAGAAAACCATATCCAGGATGTATAGCATCAACGCCCTTAGTGACTGCCAAATTAACAATCTCATCTATGCTTAAATAAGCTTCGACAGGTCCCTTGTTTTTTCCTATCCTGTAAGACTCATCCGCTTTGCTTCTGAACAATGAGTTCTTATCCTCCTCAGAATAAATCGCCACAGATCTGATTCCCAACTCTTTACATGCCCTAAACACTCTTATTGCAATTTCACCTCTGTTTGCAACAAGAATACGCTTAAATTTTTTCATGATTTCACCACCACATATATTTTTCTAAAACTGATTAAAACAAAAGTGGAGTTTAAAACTCCACCAATCAAGTCTTCATTACATAAGAGGATAACAAATTTAAATTAATTTTTCAAGCTTTATTTTTAATTATTTTAATTATTTCCTCTTTAAACTTATTTGTATTCAGCTTTCCGTCGATGGAATACGTTTGCTTTCCATTTTCGTACAAAGATTTCAATGCATCTTCAATCAACTTTGCTTCTTTATTCAGTCCGATAAAGTCGAGCATCATGCACCCGGAAAGTATGGCAGATGTCGGGTTTGCTATGCCTAGTCCAACAATATCAGGAGCTGTGCCATGGACAGCTTCGAAAACTGCACAATCATCTCCAATATTGGCTCCAGGTGCGTAGCCAAGACCTCCCACCAACCCAGCACACAAATCAGACAAAATATCGCCATAGAAGTTTGGTGCCACCAAAACATCGTATTTATAAGGGTCCATTACCAGATCCATGCACAATGCATCGATAATTTTATCATCAAATCCTATCTCACCATATTTCATGGCAGTTTTTTCAGCAGTTTTTAGAAACAATCCATCAGTCAATTTCATAATGTTGGCTTTATGGACCGCTGTCACTTTCTTCCTGCCATTGCTAGCAGCATAATCAAAAGCAAATCTTACGATCCTTTCGCTTGCTTTGCCGGTGATTATTTTCTTGGTCAGTGCGGTATCATCATCCAGCATTTCCTCAAGACCCATATAAAGGTCTTCAGTGTTTTCTCTAACGATGACCAAATCCAGGTTTTCATACAGAGCGTTCACACCCTTGAATGATTTGACAGGTCTAAGATTTGCATATAGGTCTAGTCTTTTTCTGATTTCCACATTGACGCTCCTAAAACCTTCTCCTACTGGTGTTCCGGTTGGACCTTTCAATGCAACTTTATTTCTTCTAATACTATCAATTGTTTCTTCAGGTAGTGGTGTGCCCCAACGATCAATGATTTCTGCTCCTGCTTCACTAATCTCCCACTCTATTTCGTTTGTTGTCGCATCAATAATCTCTTTTGCAGCATGAATAACCTCATAACCTATCCCATCTCCGTAGATCAATGTAATCCTCATAGAACATCCTCTTTATGGTCAAAAGTATGTTTGTCGGATTTTTCCAACATATCACCAAATACAAATTCAACTATTCTCTTCATTTCATTATCACTGAGGGCTGTTGTCCTGCCTTTCCCATATTCGGCATCCACTAAATTCTTGACTGTGTGGACTCGTTTGTCCTTCTTGGTGATTCTTAAATCTTCTTTTAAATCATAATGGAGATTGATCCAACCTGATATGCCAGCAATGCCAGAGTATTGATTGACAACTATTCTAATATTCCTATCAAAGATTTTCTTGCTGTCAAAAGAATTGTATATACACTCGTTTTTCATCAAGCCATCTGCGTGAATTCCTGCACTTGTAGCATTGAATTCCGTTCCAAGAAAAGGCATTTTAGAATGAATTTTGTACCCGAATTCCTTTTCAAAGAACAAAACCACATCATTCAATTTTTCAAAGTTTATCTTGTTTTTTGGTGTTTTGAGTTGATGATATTCCACCAACATCGACTCCATGGGACAGTTTCCAGTTCTTTCGCCTATCCCCAATAAAGTAGTACTGACTGAAGATGCCCCATACATCCAAGCGGCAGTGGAGTTTGCAGTACAGTAATAATAGTCATTGTGCCCATGCCATTCAAGTTGTGAAGAATCCAATCCTGCTGTGTTTTTGATATAATACATGAGACCAGGAACGCTTCTTGGCAACTTGTGACCGTTGAAGGGTTTACCGACTCCCAGCGTATCGCAAATTCTAAATTTAATTTTCATGCCCGCTTGATTGCCCATATCATTGATTGCTTTGACAA